>NZ_DBNGVP010000212.1:0-143590 GCF_057119385.1 Archangium sp.
CGCGCGTGCCCTGGCGGCGGTGCAGCCGCTGGGGCCCCTCGGGCTCTGGCGTGGGCGCCTCACCCGGGCCCTGTGCGAAGGTGGGCGTGGCGGCCTCGCGCGGCGTGTAGCGCAGGGGTGTCCCCCGCGCGGGCAGTGGCCTCAGCGGCGCACAGGCGTTGGACAGCAGGGCCAGGGCGAGCAGCGGCCCCGTCCACCTGACTGCTGGCGACTCAGCGCGCATGGTCCACCCCCAGGCCCACGCAAGCGAAGGCCCCCGGGCTCGGCATGTCCAGGCCTCGCGCGAATAGCAGCGTGCCTCCCTGGCCCAGCACGTACAGGTGCCCCCCGAGGAAGCGCCAGCGCACCTCCGCCGCGCCCAGGTAGCGCTCACCGGACTGCCCCAGGCCCACCCCCATCCCCTTCACGGCCACCTCGAGGGTGCGGCCGAAGAGCTGCACCGCCACGCGCCCGTCCACGTCGAAGCGGCCCCAGGTGAAGGCCTCGGCGCCCAGGGAGAGCTGCAGGTGCTTCTGCAGCCCGCCGTAGCGCACGGAGTCCCACCCCACCACCGCCTCACCGTAGACGGAGAAGCCGTCCGGAAGCGGCGCCTCGGCCAGCGGCACCCCCTCGGAGCCCACGGCCCGCAAGCGCGCCAGCTCGTAGTCCGGACCAACGTAGCCCTGGCGGAAGCCTCCGCGCTGCATGCGCGCCTCCAGCCGCAGCTTCATGTCCAGCGTGGGTGTCAGCGCATCCGCGCCCGCTCCCACCACCGCGCCCCACGCGCCACCCACTCCCGGCCGTCCGCCCCAGCCGGCCAGCAGGTGGGCCTCGAAGCCCGGCCGCACCACCACCACCGCCGTCCCATCCACGTGTGCCAGTGTCACCGCGGGCGCCCGTCCCCCGGCCAGGCCCCCGTCATGGACGGCGGACAGCGCCACCGTGTAGCGCCCCCGCTGCCGGGGCGGGCCGAAGAGGAGGTGCTGCACGTCCAGCGCCACCTCCGCGCCCAGCAGCCGCGCGCCCAGCACGTCCGAGGCGAAGGCCTCCGCGTAGAGAGGGCCCCACGTGCCGGTGAGGAAGGCGCCCGCCGGGTGGTAGTCCGGGTTCATCCGGTTGGAGTAGCGGCGGACGAGGTGCGCCGAGAGGAGGCTGTAGCCCTCCAGTCCGCCCACCCACAGCGCCACGGGGGCGTTGTCCGAGCCCAGCTTGAGGCCGCGCACGAGCTGCCCCCAGTCCGACAGGCTGTCCCAGTCCTCCCGGCGCACCAGGCCCTCGCCTTCACCGCCGCCCCACAGCCGAAGCCGCACGGGGGCGCCCAGGTTGAGGCCGAGCCGCGCGCCGCCATCCAGAATCAAGGTGGGCTCCACCTGGACGAAGCCCTCCTGCACGCCCACTCCCGCCCGTGGCAGCAGCGCCAGCGTCGTCACCTCCAGGCGCGTCAGGTAACTCCACCTCGCGGGCGGGGACGCCGGGCGTGGGGGCTCCACTGCACCCACAGGTGGAGGAGGGGGCCCATCCGCCTGGGACAGCATCAGCACCACCAGCAGCGTGGACGTCATCAGCGCCTCCGAATGGGGACTCCCATTCTAGCGGCCACCTCCGACGACTCCGGACAACCGGGAAAAGACGGGTGGATGCGACCTGATTCCCAAGCCTGGTGATTCAACCCCCCAGGTCACCCGGTCACATTCGTGGTGCCGCGGAACCCGCGTTTCCGCCGGTGCCCGGTGGTCACGAAAAGAAACAGGGAGGGAGCACCGGCCATGTCCGCCGGCATCCCTCCCTGCCCGGGTGCTTCAGTTCATGAGGACGGGTGCGGCTACTTCGCGGCCACCGTGGGCTCCGCGCTCATGCCCTCCTGGAGCGCCTTGAGGAGCCGCGCCACCTCCGTCACCGGCACGTCCTGCACGCTCAGCAGCGTCTTGCCGTCCTGGGTGCGCGAGCTGAGACGGACGGGGGCCACCCCGTTGAAGTTGCGCAAGAGGCTGTCCTCGAAGAACAGCAGACGCGCCCGGTCCGGCACGGGGACACGCACCGGGAGCGGAGTCTTCTTGGCCTTCGTGGCCCGCTCCACCTCGTCCACGCCGCACTCGGCGAAGGGCTTGCTCACCACCGTGCCGTCCTCTCGCGGCACGTCGATGAGCAGGGTGCCCGGGTTGCCCCTGTCCAGCACGAGGCCGGTCGCCTCCACGTAGCGGAGCAGGGCCCGCAGGGGGTACACGCCGAAGTGCGTGCAGATGGCCTCCGGGAAGTTGCGCGCCACGGTGCCGTACACGGCAGGTAGTCCGAAAGGCGGGACGGTCACTCGTTGACGTCAACGAGTGGAGGCTCATGGGGAACCCGCACGAGCTGCTCGATGGGGAGCCGCTTCATGTGGGAGCGCCCCTAGGCACGGGCCTTCGTGGGTGCAAGGGGACGAGGGAGGGGCGCACCGTCCGCCGGTCCGCGAGGGCGAGGGGCGTGACACCTTGCACCGGAGAGCGAGCGGCTCCACCTAGAAGGGGTCAGGGTCACGGGTGGAGGCTGGGGGAGCCACTCTGGGAGGTATCTCCAGTGAAGCTCGATTTTTCCTCGTTCCTGCTGGGGTGCGGGGTAGGTGCCGGTTCGATGTTGTTGGCCAGGCGGCTCCGCCCGTTGGTGCTGGAGGTGGCCACGCTGCTCTTCCGCCTCCAGGAGCGGGTGCTGGCCGCGACGCCCATGGGGCAGGAGGCCCTCGCGGAGCTGCTGGCCGAGGCCCGGGCCCGCGTGAGCCTCCCCGCTGGATTCGCGAGGGGCCTCCACTCCGGTACCTACCGGGAGCCCGAGCCGAAGCGGGCGCGGAACATGGCCACCAGGTCCTCGTCCAGCACGTAGTCCTCGATGTAGAGCCGCGCGGCCTCGAAGCGCAGCTCGCGCAGCTTGCGGTAGTGCAGGTCCAGGTCCCTCGGCGTCGGCGTGCCCACCAGGCACGGAGCGTCCTCGAAGCGCGAGCTGAGGATGCTGGAGAAGACGCACCCCATGAGCGTGTCGTCGAGCGGGTGCAGCAGCTTGAGCGCGGCGCGGATTTTATGGTCCCAGCCGGTGGCGAAGGTGAGCTCCCGGATCTCCCCCACGGGCCTGTGGCTGCGGATGGCACCGGCCTCCGTGAAGAGGACATCGCGGCGCTCCTGGAAGCGGCGGATGGCGCGGCGTGGGTCGAAGCAGTGGGGCGCCGAGTCATCCACCACGAGCGTGCCGGGGCGCAGCCTGTCCACGTCGAGCAGGTTCGCGGCGCTGGTGGCGCTGAGCAGCACGGAGGCCGCGTACACCTCGTCGGGCGCGGAGCTGCCGGAGATGCACGTCACCTCCACGTTCCCCTGGAAGCCCAGCTCCGCCACCAGCTCCTCGGTGAGCCGCAGCAGGTACTCGCGCCGTGCGGGGACGTCGCACAGCCGCAAGGAGCGCGGGTGCGGCAGCGTGCGCAGCAACAGGCGCAGGATGGCGGTGCCGATGGAGCCCGCGCCGAGGAGCGCCACGTGCTCGTCCTCCAGCCTCCGGCCTCCGGCGCGCAGCACCTGCTCCACCATCATCACGAAGCAGGCGGCGGTGGTGGCATGGCCGGTGGTGAGCCGGGGCAGCCCGGCGCGGCCGGCGGTGGCCTCCACGAGGGCGCGTCCATAGTCCGTGGCCGAGGGCACCAGGCCCGTGAGGGACACGGTGTCGGCGCCCAGGCGCGCGGCCTCCTCGAGCCCCCGGACGACGGCGTCCACCGTGCGCTGCTTGTCCACGTAGAGCGCCGCGTCCTCCAGCGGCAGCACGACGAGCCCGATGCGGCCGAGGAACGTCTCGTACACGCTGACGAGCGAGGCCTCGCCGTGGAGGCAGTCGCGGATGAACTCGCGGGGCGTGAGCCGCAACTGCTCCAGGAAGGCGCGGGGCAGGGTGGCGAGCGCGGCCGCGTCCACGGAGAGCTTCGCGCTGTACTCCACCTTGCGCGCGGGCTTGCGCTCCCCGGCGCCGCCCACGTCGTTGTAGACGTCCGCGACGGACAGCAGGTGCACGGCGCTCTCGGGCAGGGTGGGCCCGGCGTAGTAGAGCGAGAACAGCACCTTCTCGAAGAGCACCGGGAAGGACAGCCGGGACGAGACGAGCTCCTCCAGCCTCGGGTCCAACGTGCCGCGCAGGCCCTGGCGCTGCTCGCGCAGGTGCACCTGGAGGCGCTCCCAGATGTGGATGACGGAGAGCATCTCCAGGAAGTCGGGGCGCTGGAACTGGTGGGGGAAGGGACTCGGCAGCGTGGTGGTGCCGTTGCTCTCGGCGGTGAGGAAGACGCGAACCGTGTGCGCCAGCAGGTTCAGCATGGCGAGGAAGCTGGCGTAGAACTCCCGGTCGCTGCCCAGCTGGCGCATGGGGATGACGGAGTCCAGGTCCGCGAAGGTGCCGTTGAGGAGCACGTTCTGCGGCTCGATGCACTGCCCGTTCTTGAAGTGCTGGATGTCGCTGGGAAAGTAGCCGAGCAGCAGCAGGCGCGCGGTGAGCCGCACCCACGAGTCGACGACGGCCTCGGGGTCCAGGTTGTGCTTGAGGGTGGCGTAGACGAGCCGCGTGTTGGCGAAGCCGCCCGAGCCGGTGCGCTGGCTCTCCTGCGCCAATGTGCCGGCGAAGTGGCTCACGCGCGGGAAGGGCGCCTTGGGGAACCAGTAGACGTAGCAGGCCAGCCCGTCGCGCAGCTCGTTCTGGGCGATGGTGAGGGTGAAGCCCGACAGCAGTGGCAACAGCC
The DNA here is from genome assembly GCF_057119385.1 of Archangium sp. Lineage (NCBI taxonomy): Bacteria > Pseudomonadati > Myxococcota > Myxococcia > Myxococcales > Archangiaceae > Archangium > Archangium sp. Next base: position 4,721 of record NZ_DBNGVP010000212.1, read on the forward strand.
GCGAGCGGAAGCGCGCCACCACCTCCTCGGACCAGCGCACCACCAGCAGCGGCAGCGGCAGTCCGCCGGGCTCGTGGAACTCCTCCAGGAAACGGCCCTGCACCTCGGCCGCGCGCTGCGCCTCGTTGAGCGCCTCGGGCAGCGTGACGGCGCCGGGCACCTTGCGCTCCTGGATGAGGAAGTACTCCAGCGTGTTCGTCACCGAGTGCTTCGCGAAGCGCTCGAAGAGCCGCTGCTGGAGCAGCTGGAAGAAGCCGATCTGATCCTCGCACCGTACCTCGGCGCCCTTGATGGCCAGCACGCTCTCGCCGGGGCCGCGCCGGTAGAAGGAGCGGAAGTGGCCCTGCGGGCGGAAGAAGCCCTCGGTGTCGAAGGTGCCATTGGTGGGCGGTACGGGAATGTCCCGCTTCATCCGCTCCAGCTCCTCGGCCACCCAGGGCTCGGCCTCGCGCAGGTAGCGCCAGAGCGCGGGCGCGTCGCGGGCCACGTCCCAGGCGATGGAGAACGGGCCCGACTCCGCGCGCGGTTTGCGCGTGCCCAGCTCCTCCAGCAACTGCCCGAGCGGATGGCTCAGCAGCTCCTCCATCCGGAGCGTGAGCCCGTACCGGCCCTCCAGCAACTGCTGCAGCTCGAGCTGGTGCATCGAGTCCAGCCCGAGCTCCGCCAGGGTGCGCCGCGGATCCAGCGCCTCGGGGGCGATGCCGATGAGGCGGGCGAGCTGCTCGCGCAGGAAGGCGGAGGGGCTCGCGTCGGTGGGCTCGGCGCGGGGCGGCGCGAGCCGGGCCGTGTGGAGAATCTCCAGCGAGCCCGCGAGGTACTCCTGCTTGCAGGCGCCGCGCTGAATCTTGCCGCTGGACGTCTTGGGCATGGTGCCGTGGCGCACCAGCACCAGCGTGTCCAGGTGGATGCCGTGCGCGGCGGCCACGGACTGCCGCGCGGCGTGGGTGATGTCCTCGAGGCTGTTTCCCTCGCGGTCGCGGTAGACCTCCTGCACGACGACGAGCCGCTCCTCCTGTCCCGAGTCGATGGAGAAGGCGGCGCCACAGCCGGGGCGCAGCGCGGGGTGGCTCTCCTCCACGGTGCGCTCGAGGTCCTGCGGGTAGTGGTTCCGGCCCCGGATGATGATGAGGTCCTTGAGGCGGCCGGCGAAGAACAGCTCGCCGTCCTGCAGGAAGCCCAGGTCCCCGGTGCGCAGCCAGGGGCCATCCGTGGTGTCCGCGCGCATCGCGCCGAAGGTGTGCTCGGTCTCCTCGGGGCGGTTCCAGTAGCCCTGGGCGACGCTCGGGCCCGACACCCAGATTTCTCCCACGCGGTCCGAGGAGCAGCGCGTGCGCGTGACGGGGTCCACGATGAGCACCTGCTCGTCCAGCCACGGGCGGCCCAGGCCCACCAGCCGCCGCGAGCCCGGCGTGCCCTCGGGCAGCTCGACGACCCACCAGGACTCCAGCGCCGCGCCGTCCACCGTGCGCACCGTGCGGCGCGTGCCCGGGAAACCGCCCGTCACCATGAGCGTGGCCTCGGCCAGGCCGTACAGGGGACGCAGCGCATCCGAGCGCAGGCCGGTGGCGGCGAACGTCCGTGAGAAGCGCTCCAGCGTGTCGGCGCGCACGGGCTCGGCGGCGTTGAAGGCGTAGCTCCAGCTGCTCAGGTCCAGCCCCTCGCGCTGCTCCGGCGTCACCTTGCGCGCGCACAGGTCGAACGCGAAGTTGGGTCCGCCACTGAGCGTGCCGCGGTAGCGCGAGAGGGCGCGCAACCAGCGCACCGGCTTCTGCAGGAAGGACTCGGGCGGCAGCAGCACGATGGGGAAGCCGGCGTACACCGGCTGCAGCACGCAGCCGATGAGTCCCATGTCGTGGTACATCGGCAACCAGCTCACGCCGACCGAGTCCTCCGAGGAGCCGAAGGCCCGCTGGATGATGGTGGAGTTGTGGAGCAGGTTGCCGTGCGTGAGCCGCACGCCCTTGGGCACGGCGGTGGAGCCCGAGGTGTACTGGATGAAGGCGGGCGTACGGGCCGTCACCTCCGGAGGCCGCCACGCCTGCTCACTGCCCGGCTCCAGCGCGTCGGTGGCCACCCAGCGCAGCGAGGCGAGCTCCGGCGCGTGGCTGGAGAGCCCGTCCACCAGCTCGTGGATGGCGCGGGTGGTGAGCACCAGCGTGGCCTGGGCATCCTGGGCGATGGCGCGCAGCCGCGGCAGCGTGCGGTGCAGGCGCGAGGGGTCCGGCGGGTACACCGGCACGGCCACGACTCCGGCGTACAGCGCACCGAAGAAGGCGGCGGCGTAGTCCAGCCCGAAGGGGTAGAGGAGCAGGGCGCGCTCGCCGGCCGCGGCCGAGCGCTGGAGCGTGGCGGCGATGGCCCGGGCCCGCTCATCCAGGCCCGCGAAGTCCAACTGCTGTGTCTCCGTCTCTCCATCTTCCAGGAGGGTGAAGACGCGGCGCGAGGGCTGCTCCAGTGCCCTCCTGCGCAGGATGTCCACAAAGGTCGAGCCGGGCTCGCGACGCACCACTGCCAGGGGCTTCATGTCTCTTGGCACCGCGGATGGGGGGGAGCCGGATCTTCATCCGGCCGCCCCATGAGCGGCAATGCCGGTGCGCGGAGCCCGGTTGCTCCGGGTGGGGCGGCGTCACCCCACCTGGGTACTCAGCGACGCCGGTTGCGCGAGCGCCGTGCGTAGGCGGGCGCGGTGGCCTTGCGCCGGCCCAGCAGCGCGGCCAGGGTCAGTCCGGCGGCGACGAGCAGGGGCATTCCACCCGTCGAGGAGGCGCCGCAGCTCGCGGGAGGCATCCCCGTGCCGGCGAGCGTCGCGTCGCCGGGGATGATGCCGCCCGTGCCCGGGAGCGAGTCCGAGGGCTGCTGGGCGATGGGCCCCGGCTGCTCGGCGGGAGGATCGCCATCGTCGGACGCTCCATCATCCGGCGTGCTCTCCGGGGCCGGTTGGGGCTGGGGCTCCGGGGTGGCGACGACGGGCGCGGGCATCACGTCCTCCAGCCGCGTGGCCTGGACGAAGCCGTCATGGAAGACCACGCCCTCGGGGGCGATGGACGCGTCGCGGTACAGGCCGAGCTTCAGGTAGTTGAGCTGGCCCGAGTACTGCGTGGCCACCTTCGTCAGCGGCACGACGACCTGGCCGTTGTGGTACAGCTCGACGAAGCCGGCCTTGGGATCCGGCGACCACTTCACGTGCAGCACGAAGTCATTCCACTGCTCGCGCTGGAGCGGGGCCCGCCAGATGATCTTCCCGTTGCTGCCGCCCACGCGCAGGCGCAGCTGATCATCCACCACGTAGAACTCGAGCGGCGGAGAGCCACCGCTGCCGTCGTGGTGCCACTGGGTGAAGATCTGCCACCTGGGCGAGCGCGGGAAGCTCTTCGGGAAGAGCGTGCTCCACTTGTAGAAGAACTCGGAGCCGGGCGCCTCGCGATCCAGGTAGAGCAGCTCGTTGCGGTTGCCGCTCGCGCTGATGGGGTTGTCGCCCTGACGGACGGTGGTCTTCAGCGCGTAGCGGCCCTCTCGTGCGGGCGAGCTGACCACCAGCAGGCGGTTCGAGGAGACAGTCTGCTCGCGGTCCCACTGCGAGAGGTTGCCGGTCTCGAAGTCTCCCCTCCACACGGTGGAGGCGGTCGCCAGGGTGGGCAGCAGCAGCGCGAAGGGGGCAAGTTTCAGCAAACGCTTCAAGCTCGGTCCTTTCGTTCCGTTGGGTCCCCACGGACAAACGGAACGCCTTCCCACTTCCCGGCCTGCTTCCTTGTCAGCCCTCCCTGGAGCAGGAGCCGCCCGGGCTCCTCGTGCTGCTTCACGGCACACGAGCCCCTCGCCGGAAGCCCGTCCGGCGAGGGAGCGCGTGTCCGCTACGATTTCAGGCTGTTAGCGCCGAGGCGTGGTGGCGCAGGTGGTCCGCCATGAAGGTCGAGACGAAGTAGTAGCCGTGGTCGTATCCGTCCTGGGAACGGAGCGTCAGGGGCTGCCCCGCCTGGTCGCAGGCCTCGCGGAGGAGCTCGGGTTTGAGCTGGTCCCCGAGGAACTTGTCGCGCGTGCCTTGATCCACCAACAGTGGGGGCAGACGCGTCCTCGCCGAGCGGATGAGCTCGGTGGTGTCCCACTGCTTCCAGGCCTCGGTGTCGGCCCCGAAGTAGGTGCGGAAGGCCTTCTGTCCCCAGGGGACGCGCACGGGCGCGCAGATGGGAGCGAAGGCGGACACGGAGCGGTAGCGGCCGGGTTGGCGCAGGGCGCACATCAGGGCGCCATGTCCTCCCATGGAGTGGCCGAAGATGCCCTCGCGGTCCATGCGGGCCGGGAAGTTCTTCCCGATGAGCCCGGGCAGCTCCTGGGTGACGTAGCTGAACATGCGGAAGCGCGAGGCCCAGGGCTGCTGGGTGGCGTCCACATAGAAGCCGGCGGCGGTGCCCACCTCCCAGTCGGCGCTCTCGTTCGGAATGCCGGTGTCGCGCGGGCTGGTGTCGGGCACGACGAGCATCAGTCCCAGCTCGGCCGCGAGCCGCTGCGCACCGGCCTTGATCTGGAACGTCTCCTCGGTGCACGTGAGGCCCGAGAGGAAGTAGAGCACGGGCACCTTGCCCGTCCGCGCCTGCGGGGGCACGTAGACGGAGAAGCGCATCTCGCCGCCACACACCACCGAGTCATGGCGGTAGTAGGCGACGGTGCCTTCGAAGCAGCGGTGCTCGGAGGCGAGCCGGAGGGCCGTATCCATCAGTACTTCACCACCGCGCGGATGGACTCGCCCTTGTGCATCAGGTCGAAGCCCTCGTTGATGCGCTCCAGCGGGAGGGTGTGGGTGATGAGCGGGTCGATCTGAATCTTCCCATCCATGTACCAGTCGACGATGCGGGGCACGTCGGTGCGGCCGCGGGCGCCGCCGAAGGCACTGCCCTTCCACACGCGCCCGGTGACGAGCTGGAAGGGACGGGTGCTGATCTCCTGTCCGGCCGCCGCCACGCCGATGATGATGCTCTCGCCCCAGCCGCGGTGGCAGCACTCGAGCGCCTGCCGCATGGTCGTCACGTTGCCGATGCACTCGAAGCTGTAGTCCGCGCCGCCCGCCGTGAGGTTGACGAGGTAGGGCACCAGGTCCGCGCCCACCTCCTTCGGGTTGACGAAGTGGGTCATGCCGAACTTCTCGGCCATCTCGCGCCGGGCGGGGTTGAGGTCCACGCCGACGATCTGATCCGCGCCCACCATGCGGCAGGCCTGCACCACGTTGAGGCCGATGCCGCCCAGGCCGAAGACGACCACGCGCGCGCCCGCCTCCACCTTCGCGGTGTAGATGACGGCGCCAATGCCCGTGGTCACCCCACAGCCGATGTAGCAGACCTTGTCGAACGGGGCGTCCTCGCGAATCTTCGCCACGGCGATCTCCGGGAGCACCGTGTGCGTCGCGAAGGTGGACGTGCCCATGTAGTGGTGGACGGGCTCCTTGCCGATCCGGAAGCGGCTGGTGCCATCCGGCATGAGGCCCTTGCCCTGCGTGGCGCGGATGGCGGTACACAGGTTCGTCTTCCGCGACAGGCACGACCTACACTGGCGGCACTCGGGCGTGTAGAGCGGGATGACGTGGTCCCCCTTCTTCAGCGAGGTGACGCCGGGGCCCACGTCCACCACCACGCCCGCGCCCTCGTGGCCGAGGATGCTGGGGAACAGGCCCTCGGGGTCCTTGCCCGAGAGCGTGTACGCGTCCGTGTGGCAGATGCCCGTGGCCTTCAGCTCGATGAGGACCTCGCCGGCCTTGGGGCCTTCGAGGTGCACCGTCTCGATGCGCAGGGGCTTGCCGGGTTCGAATGCCACCGCTGCCTTGATGTCCATGCTCGTGTCCTCCAGGGATGTAGCGGGTTGCGTCGGACCGTAGCTACCACGTGAGCGTCACCGTGGCCTCACCGGCCGAAGAATTGCGCTTCCCGGCAGTCGCGGTAACACATGGTGGGATTGGCTGGTCATCGAAGTAGCACCGGACGAGGCGCATGAGCGGCGTGGCCGACAGAACGAGGGCAGTGCAGCGGCCCGGCGGGACGAGTGTCCTGCTGGTGGCGCTGCTGCTCGCCGTGTCGGCGTCCGGGTGCGGCCAGCTCGACGATTCCATTGATTCCCTCACCCTCCGGTTGGAGGAGTGGGACCGGCACCGGCACGACACCGCCGGGAAGTCCGGACAGGGCACGGCTCTCCCGCACCCGGCCTCGGTGCGTGAGTGGGAGCCGGAGCCCACGCAGCGCTCCGCCCGGGTCCGGGGAGTGCTCATCGCGGGCCTCGCGGTCAGCCGCGCGGACATCCCGCCCCCAGGGGGCACCGGGCTTCACCGGTCCCCGCCGGGCCAGGAGGCACCGCCTCCGAGGCTGGCCCGGAGACACGAGTCCCCGCAGGTGAAGACGGGACTCGCACCCGGTGTCGGGGCCTCCGGTTCGCGTCCGGTGAAGGCCCCCCGCCTCGCAGTCAGCGTGAGCGCACCGCGGCTGCAGGGCGTCGTCCGTGGCAGGTGGGTGCACTCCACCGAGCCGGCGGACGTGGAGCGCCCGCTGATGGGCGCTTCCTCCCCTCCGTCACTCCTCGCGCACCGTGGCACCGTCAGGACTCCTGCCGGGACGGGCGTGGAGGGGCCGTGGAGACGCTCACCTGAAGCGGAGCCCCCACCACCCGTCGTGGCCTGGGGAACCGCGGGAGGGCTCGTGCTCGCGCACGGGCCCGAGGGCCCTCCGTCTCGAGCACACCGCCCGAGCACCGGCCACCCGCACGCCTCCGCGAGGCGTGGAGCCGTGGCGCGTGTCACGGCGCGTGTCCCTCCAGGAAGAGACAAGGCACTGGCGGACGTGCGTCCCGCGTGGGACGCCGGACCGCCTCCGCGTGGGCGTGTTCAGGGTGGCCTGGAGCGACGCGCTCGGGACGACCACCAGACACATCGCGTCCGCCCTCCCGTGGGAGTGCGTGCAGCCTCCGGGCTCGAGGTCGAGCAACTGGTCCGATGGTCGGACCCGTTGGAATGGCTCGCGGCCGGAAGGTGCCGCGCGCCAGGACCTCGCACGTCCAGGGACTCAGTCCTTGGCGGGGTAGAGCTGGCCGCGCATCTCTCCGTAGTAGGTGTGCGCCTTGGTGTGGAGGTTGAAATAGAGCACTCCCTTCCTCGCCAGGTATTCGAGCCCGGCGAGCGTCTTGACCTGTCCCGGGAGTCCCAGCTCGGAGGGGCAGCCCTCGGGTAGCGAGGGCTTCAGGCCCGGCATATCCTTGACGTAGACGACGTTCTTGTTGGTGAGCTCCACGGAGAACCTGCCATCGGTGAACTTCTTCCCCGGGCTGCCGGACTCGCCGAAGTCCACGATGATGGGGCCGAGCACGCCCGGCGGGCCGCAGTGGATGTGGAACATGACGATGTCGGCGGGGTTCACCCCTTGGATCTCGACTTCGACATAGGCCTTGCTCAGGTCTCGGGCGAATCGCAGCTGCCCATGGCCCCGCGACTTCCGGTTCTCGCGAGGCGTCGAGGGCGCCGTGGCGCCGAGGCTCTTCTCCAGCGGCTTGGGCACCTCCGACTCCTCACCGGGCTCCTGGGCGGGGCTCAGGAAGGCCTCGTAGGTGGTGAAGGTCGTCGCACCGAGGGCAGGGTCCTTGGCGTGGGCGGGCAGGGTGGACAGCGCGAGAGCGAAGGCAAGGGCCGTGGTGGGCGTACGCATGGTGCGTTCCTCCTGGAGGGTGGCGGCTCTCTTCGTAGCGCTCCCCGGGCGCGGGCGATGGCCGCAGATGGACAGGGGGTGGCCACTCCCCGGACAGCGAGGCAAGAGCATGGATCTGGAAGAGTTGCGTGCTTTTCTCGACGTCGTGCAGACGGGCTCGTTCCTGGCCGCCGCGGAGTCCCTGGGCGTGTCGCGCACCACCTTGCGGCGCCGCGTCGAGGCGCTCGAGGCCCGGGCCGGCGTGCCGCTCCTCAAGAGCACGGCCCAGGGCATCATCCTGACGGAAGCCGGTGAGGTGCTCGCCCGGCGCGGGCGCGTCATGATGCAGGAGACGAGCGCGCTGCTGTCCTCCATCCGCGAGGTGGGCCAGGAGCCCTCGGGAGTGCTCCGGGTGGTGCTGCCCGTGGGGCTGCCGCCGCATCTGCTCACGCCGCTCTTCGGGCTGTTGCGCACCACCTATCCGCTGCTGCGCGTCCACGCCCGCTTCAGCGGAGACCCCCTGGGCGAGCCGCTGGACGGCGTGGACATGGCCATCCACTTCGGCGAGGACATGCCCCGGGGGCCCTGGCTCTCCTCCGTGGTGATGCGCGTGCGGGAGGGGCTCCTGGCCAGCCCGGAGTACCTGCAACGGCGGGGGACCCCGGGCTCGCTCCAGGAGCTGCGGGGCCACGAGCTCTTCTCCTGGGAGGCGCCGGGAGACGATGCGCACACCTGGCCCACGCTCCGGGGCGCCACCTTCACGGTCTCCCCGGTGCTCGTCACGGCGGACATCCATCTGATCCGCTCCTGCTGCATCGCGGGGCTGGGAATCGGTCTGGTGCCCAGCGTCGAGCTGGAGGACCCGGGCAGTTCCGCGGAGCCGTTGGTGCCCGTGCTGCCCGGGCTGGTGGGGCGGGAGCGCCCGGTGCGCATCAGCGTGCCCGAGGCGCTCGCCGAGATTCCGAAAATCCAACGGGTGCTCTCGCACATCCGGCGGTTCCTGGAGCCGCTATGAGGGGCGGCCGGGTATGCCAGGGCCCCGGGGGGAGCCGCGAGAGCACCACGCCGGAGGTGGTATGGTACCCCACGGCTCTCCGCCTCGGAGCAGAGCAGGGCCCCACCTCATGAGCATCACCTCTCTCCTCCTCCCCGGGTACAGGCTGCTGGGCCGCTTCCAGGAGACGGCGACGAGCCTCCTCTACCGCGCGGTCCGTGAGGCGGACGGGTTGCCCGTCATCGTCAAGACGCCGCGCTCCTGGCCCGTCGGCACGCGCGAGCGGGCCCGCTACCAGCGCGAGTACGAGCTGCTGCGCCACCTGAAGGGCGTACCCGGAGTGCTCACCGCCCACGCACTGGAAGTGCTCCAGGAGCGGCCCGTCCTCGTGCTGGACGACGTGGGGGGCAAGGCCCTCTCGGAGCAGGTGGGCCAGGCCCTCGCGCCCTCCCGCTTCCTCACCTGGGCCCTCTCCGTGACGGCCACCCTGGCCGAGGTCCACCGGCGCGGCGTCATCCACAAGGACATCAAACCCGCCAACATCCTCGTCGCCCCCTCGGGGAAGGCGTGGCTCATCGACTTCGGCATCGCCACCCTGCAGCGGGTGGAGCACGTGGAGGCCGTCCTCCAGCAGCCGCTCGGCGAGGGAACTCCGGCCTACATGTCCCCGGAGCAGACGGGGCGGATGAATCGCGCGGTGGACTACCGCACGGACTTCTACTCGCTGGGCGTGTCCTTCTACGAGGTGCTCACGGGGCGGCTGCCCTTCCGCGGGCAGGACATGCTGGAGTGGTTCCACGCCCACCTGGCCCAGGCTCCCGTGCCGCCGCACCTGGTGGTGCCCTCCATTCCCCCCGCGCTCTCGGCGGTGGTGATGAAGCTGTTGGCCAAGGTCGCCGAGGAGCGCTACCAGAGCGCCGAGGGGCTGCGGGCGGACCTGGAGCGGTGCCAGGAGGCGCTGCGGCTCGGCTCGCTGGAGACGTTCCCCCTGGGCAGCCGGGATGTCTCCGCGCGCTTCCAGCTCCCCCAGCGGCTGTATGGCCGCGAGGAGGAGGTGGAGTTCCTGCTGAAGGCCTTCGAGCGGGTGGCGCTCACGGGGCACACCGAGTGGGTGCTCGTGCGGGGCTACTCCGGCATCGGCAAGTCCGCCGCCGTGCGCGAGCTGCACCGCCCCGTGCTGCGGCGGCGCGGCTTCTTCCTCAGCGGCAAGTTCGATCAACTCCAGCACGACGTCCCGTACTCCACGCTGGCGCGGGCCTTCCAGGAGCTGGTGCAGCAGTTGCTGGCCGGCAGTGACGAGGAGGTGGCGCTCTGGCGCCAGCGGCTGCTGGAGGCGTGGGAGGGCAACGGCCAGCTGCTGGTGGACCTGGTGCCCCAGCTGGAGCGCGTCGCCGGCAAGCAGCCCGGCCTCCCCGAGCTGCCCTCCTTCGAGGCGCGCAGCCGCTTCAACCGCGTCTTCCTGCGCTTCCTCGGCATCTTCGCCAGCCCCGAGCGCCCGCTCGTGCTCTTCCTGGATGACCTCCAGTGGGCGGACCCCGCCAGCCTGGAGCTGCTGCGCTACATCGCCACGCACCCGGACACGCCGCCCGTGCTGTTGATTGGCGCCTACCGGGACAACGAGGTGAGCCCCTCGCACCCGCTGGCGCGGACCCTGGCGCTGGTGCGCGAGGAGGGGACGCGGGTGGGGGACCTGCACCTGGGCCCGCTCACCCTGGAGCAGACGCGGCGGCTGGTGGCGGATGCCTTCCCCGGCGCCGGGGACGCGCTGGTGGTGCCCCTGGCCTCGCTCGTCCAGGAGAAGACGGGCGGCAACCCCTTCTTCCTCCTCCAGTGGGTGCAGGCGCTGCACCAGGACGGCCTGGTGGTGCGCGCGCCGGAGGGCGGCTGGCGCTGGGACGCCGAGGGCGTGCGGGCCCGGGGGTACTCGGACAACGTCATCGACTTCATGGTGGGCCGGCTGCTGCAGTTGCCGGAGCACACCCGGCAGATGCTCAGCCTGGCGGCGTGCATGGGCAACACCTTCGCCCTGCGCAAGCTGGCCTTCCTGTCGCACCAGGACAGCTCCCAGGTGGAGCAGGACCTGGAGCCCGCGCTCCAGGAGGAGCTGTTGGTGCGGGCGGATGCCGAGCAGTACCGCTTCGCGCACGATCGCATCCAGCAGGCCGCCTATGCCCTCATCCCCGAGCGGGAGCGCAAGGCCGTGCACCTGCGCGTGGGCCGCCTGCTGTTGGAGCGGCTCTCTCCCGAGGAGCTGCGCGAGCGCCTCTTCGAGGTGGTGAGCCACCTCAACGTGGGCGTGGCGTTGATGCGGGACGACGTGGAGCGCGCGCACCTGGCGTACCTGAACGCCGAGGCGGGTTGGAAGGCGAAGGCCTCCAGTGCCCACCGCTCGGCGGTGACGTGCTTCGACACGGCCTTCTCCCTGCTGCCCGGCAATCCCTGGGAGACGGACAGGGCCACGGCCTTCAAGCTGCGCCTGGCCCAGGCCAGCAGCGAGGTGATGAGCGGCAACTCCGCCGAGGCGCGCCGCCTGGTGGACGGCGTGCTGCCCTGGGCCCGCACGCGCTCGGAGATGGCGAAGGCCTATCGCTTCAAGAGCGATCTGCTCGTCTCCTCGAGTGACGCGGAGGGCGCCGTCGCCTGTCTGCTGGAGTGCCTGGAGAAGTTCGGCATGCCGCTGCCGCTGGAGCCCTCCTGGGAGGAGGTGGTGGCGGCCCACGCGGAGGCGTGGTCCCTGCTCCACGCGCGGCCCCTGGAGAGCCTGCTCGCGCTGCCGGCCCTGACGGACCCGGACATGAAGGCGGTGCTGAGCGTCCTCGCGGCCCTGTACGCGCCGGCCTTCTTCAGCCGGAGGAACCTGCACGTCCTCCACATCTGCCGCATGGTGACGCTCTCCATCCGGCATGGGCATGTGGATGCGTCCGCGCACGCCTACGCGTGGTTCGGCTTCCTGAGCAGCAACGTCTTCAAGCGCTACCACGAGGGGCTGGCCATCAGCGACTTCGCGTGCCGGCTCGCCGAGCGCCAGGGCAGCTCCACCTTCCAGGGCGAGGCGCTCCATGCCCGGTCCATGAATGGCGTCTGGGTGGGCCCGTTGCTCTCCTCGCGGGAGTTCATCCACAAGGCCATCCAGCAGTCGGCCCAGGCGGGGGCCTTCCGCAATGCCAGCCTCTGCTTCAACCACAGCACGCTGATTCCCCTCGTCATGGGGCGCGAGCTGGAGGAGGTCCGCCGGGAAGCCCTGGCGGGCTTCGACTTCGCCTCCAAGGTGGAGTTCTGGGACGTCATCCAGATGATGCGCATCTTCCTGCGCTACGTGGCGCAGCTGCAGGGGCGCTCCGACTCTTTCTCCTCGTTGAATGGAGAGGGGTTCGATGAGGCGGCCTTCGAGGCGAGGCTGGCCGCCGGGAGTCTGGTTCCCCTGCGCTCCAGCTACGCCATCATGAAGATGATGTCGCGCTTCATGAGCGGTGCGCACGAGCAGGCGCGGCAGGCGGCCGGGAGCGTCCAGGGGCTGCTCTGGTCCAATGTCGGCCAGCTCTATTACTACCTGTACGTGCTGTACGAGGCGCTGACCCTGGCGGCGTGCTGCCGGGACGCTTCACCGGCGCGGCGGCGCGAGTACCTGGAGACGATTGGCCAGCACCACCGGCAGCTGGCGGAGTGGGCCGCGAACAGTCCGGAGAACTTCCGCGCGGCCGAGCGGCTGGTGGCCGCGGAGCTGGCGCGCCTGGAGGGAGAAGCGGACGAGGCCCACCGCGCCTACGAGGAGGCGCTCCAGTGCGCTCGTGAGCAGGGCTCGCTGCAGAACGCGGCCCTGGCGTGTGAGCTGGCCGCGTCCTTCTGGAAGGAGCGGGGGATGGCCACCACCGCGCTGCTCTTCGCCCGGGAGGCCCGCGAGGCCTGGATGCAGTGGGGGGCCGCGGGCAAGGTGCGGCACCTGGATGAGCAGTGGCCCTCCCTGGCCTCGCCGAAGGCCGGGCTCGAGGAGTCCAGCACCAGCTACGACACGGACTCCAACCACCTGGATGCGCTCACGGTGGTGAAGGCCCAGCAGGCCATCTCCAGTGAGATCGTCCTGGAGCGGCTGGTGGACACGCTCATGCGGGTGGCGCTGGAGACGGCCGGGGCCCAGCGCGGCGCGCTGCTGTTGTTGCGGCAGGACACGCTGGAGGTGGCGGCGCTCGTGGACTCCACTCCGGGCCGGGCCGCGCTCCCCGAGGAGCCCGTGCGGCGGTTGCCCTGGACGCTGCTGACGTACGTGCGGCGCTCGGGCTCGCACGTGCTGCTCAACGACATCTCCCTGCCCCATGGCTTCTCCAACGATCCCTACTTCACCCACGGGGCGGCCCGCTGCCTGCTGTGCCTCCCGCTGGGCCGGGGGGAGACGATTGGCGGAGTGCTGTACCTGGAGAACGACCTGGCCACCGAGGCCTTCTCCCCGAGCCGCATCGCCCTGCTCAAGCACATCGCCTCGCAGGCGGCGATCTCGGTGGAGAACGCACGCCTGTACGAGGAGGTGCGGCGGGCCGAGACGGCGCTGCGCCAGTCCAACGACGAGCTGGAGCGGCGGGTGGAGGCGCGCACGCGCGAGCTGAAGCAGGCGCAGGCCCACCTGATGGAGACGGCGCGCGTGGTGGGCATGGAGGAGATTGCCTCCAACATTCTCCACGACGCGGGCAATGCCCTCACGAGCGTGGTGGTGGACTCGGACCTGTTGCGCAGGACGGTGGAGGACTCGCGCGTGGGCCGGGTGAAGCAGGTGGTGGAGATGATGGATGCGCGGCGCGAGGACCTGGCGGACTTCCTCACGAGGGATCCCCGCGGCAGCCTCCTGCCGGCCTACCTCTCCGGCCTCGCGGACGAGCTGCTGCAGGAGCAGGCGGTGCTGTGGCAGGGCCTGGAGGACCTGGACGGGCACGTGGAGCGGGTGCGGACCATCATCCAGATGCAGCGCACCTACGCGAAGTCCACGCTGCTGGCGGACGAGTGCGACCTGGGCGGGCTGGTGGAGGAGGCGCTGCGCATCCACCAGGTGGCCTCGCGGCAATCCCCGGTGCCGGTGACGCGGGAGATCGCCGAGCTGCCCCCGGTGCGGGTGGACCGGCATCGGATGTTGCAGATTCTGCTCAACCTGCTCAGCAACGCGCGCAGTGCGCTGGAGCCGGTGCCCGAGGCGCGGCGCTACCTGGGGGTGAGGTTGGAGGCGGAGGGCGGGTGGGTGCGCATCCAGGTGGTGGACAACGGCGAGGGCCTGGCGCCGGAGGTGCGAGAGCGCCTGTTCACCCAGGGCTTCAGCACGCGCAAGGACGGGTATGGCTACGGCCTGCACGCCAGCGCGCTGGCGGCCCGCCTCATGGGGGGAAAGCTGACCCTGGAGAGCGAGGGGCCGGGAAAGGGCGCCACCGCCACCTTCGAGCTTCCCTTCACGCGTTAGGACGAGGGATCACGTTCATGGCTGGCCGCTGGCTTTCTTTGACTCCGCTCCTGCTCACGTCGTGCGTCATGTCTCTTGGTTCTCCGACCCGGTACAACCAATCGTGTTCGACTCCGGGCGGTGCTGCCATCTGCAACGCCTCTGCGCCCACCAGCACCGGGGAAATACTCATCCCGGCAGCGGGGAGAGCGGCTCAGGCCATCAATGCCTCCGTACGAGCCGTCGAGGCAATCCAGGGCTACATCACGCTCCAACGGTTGCTGACCGAGGCTGAAGTAGGCGAGGTGGAGGACTTCCTGAAGGACTGTGCGAAGCAGGCCGAGGCGGACGTCAACCAAGTTGCCCAGAAGCGTGAGGACATCGGCCCATTCAAGAACGGCCAGTTTCCCAATGAGAATGAGTGCAACCGGGTCCTCCGCCTCGAAGGCGATGAGGAAGTGACGCTCGCCAGGGAGCTCGGGCGCCTGAAGCACACGGCTGCCTTCGATTGCGTGAAGGCTCGCCTCTCTTCAAGGTTTCCGGACAATTTCTCCATCGAGCCCAGGTACCGGCGAGATCCAGACCCGGGGACGAGTGGCTATGTTCTGACTGACCGCAAGAGCGGCTCACTCAAGCCAGACTTCGTCCTGCACTTCACGCGGAACGCGACCCGGATCCAGTGTGTTTTTGATTTCAAATTCCCATGTCTCCCCAGGCGAATGGGAAACCCGCTGGGCGACCCGGATACCCTCCAGCAGCTTTTGAGCTACAAACCCTTGAGCATGGAATGCCAGCCTGCGGTGGTGACTCCTCAGCTGGGCCTGACTCGCCTACCTCCATGATGCCCCGCTACCCCCGAATCCGTCTCGTGGGTGCTCCTCCCGTGGACGGAGTGCATGGCGAGGAGTTGCTTGCCCGCGAGGTCGTCCGGCTCGCTTTCTATCTGCCGTATGATCATCCGGACATCGCATCGGGCGTCAGCCTTGCCCTGGACAGCTACATGCGGGCCGTGGGGGAAGGCTCCTCGACCCTCCACGAGGCTTTCATCGATGACGATGAGGGAGCACCGCTTTCCCCGGAACGTTGGAAGTCGATCCGCCAGCGTCTGCGGCCCGAGCGCCATTGGCGCTTCGCCGAGGACTACAGCGAGTCCTACGCGAATCGCGTGGAGAAGAGACGTTACGAGACACAGCTCTTCCTCGACGGAGGCAGTGCTCGGAATGGCTACAGCTTCCGGTATCGAGCGCGCATCCCCTGGCGGGAGCCCGCTGCGAACAAGGTGAGTCTGCTGACGGCGACCGTTCCCACCGAGTACCTGGAGGCCCATGGGCCCGCCCACGTGGCCGGGCTCGCTCGCACGATGGCTTCCCAGCTTCGATTCGCCACGGGGCACGCGGGCCTCGCCCTTCAACTCCACTGGCCCTCGCGGTCCACGGATGACTCTCTTCGTTCCGCGGCCTTCCGGTATCCAGGCATCGACCTGCGCCCGGCCTGGCTGTGGGAAGAGGACGTGGGCTTCCACGTCGATGGTGTCCACTGGCTGAACTTCTTCGCTCCGCCCGTGCTCGAGAAGCTGGGTGGAGCGGGGGGCCTCCGCGAACGGCTCCGCTCCGCAAGCACACGTGTGGAGACGCTCGCGGGTGACCGCGTGCTCGTCTCCTTGGGGGAATGGCCCGAGTCGGGTGACCTGGAGCTGGGGCTGACCCTGCCAGCCTACCGGGAGCTCGCCCACGTCCTCGGGCCACTGCTCGAACCCCTGGAGCGGTCATCTCCCCATACCTGGATGGCCGCCGGGAACTCCTTCATGGGCTTCACCGAGGAACAGGCCCTGAGATGGTGGCGCCGCTTCCTCGACTGAGCACGGCTCAGGGTTGAGGCGGGCTCTCGGGCCGGCCCTCTCCGAGGAAGCGGACCCGGAGGGTGCGCACCACTTCCGCGTCCCAGCGCGTGGAGAGCAGCTCCACGGCGGTGCGCCGGTAGCGCAGCGCGCACGCGAGGCACACCAGCGTGGCCGCCAGCCCGATGACGCTGTTCTGCCAGGACGCCAGGTCCCACTGCCCGTCCCAGAACCACTCGCGCAGGCTGGTGGGCCAGAAGTACCAGAGCGGCCAGCCCGGGCCGCTTCCCGCGAGGTCACACAGCAGGTGGAGGTGGAAGGCCAGCAACGCCAGCAGCCCCACCTGGAGCCGCTGCCGCGCCAGCGCCACGCATACCCCCGCCGTCACCAGCGCGCCCACGTACCCGTGGAAGATGAGGTGGTGGTAGCGCGCGTACAGCTCGCCCCCGCCGAGAATCGTCAGCCCATCCAGGTCCGGCGCCAGCCCCGCGCACACCACCAGCACCCGGTCCTTCCGCGCCTCCAGACGTTGAGTCATCAACCAGGACAGCTCGGCGTGGACGATGGGATTCATTCGGACATTCTGGTGTCAGCGGCCCGTGGTCCGCCAGCCCATGCCGTGGCAGGCTTGCCGCGTCCTTCACTCCAGGAGCGAGTCATGTCCACCCCCTCTCCGCGCAACATGACCGACTACGAGGCCACCCACAGGGCCTTCCAGTGGGAGCGCCCCGAGTACTTCAACTTCGCCACCGACTTCGTCGACCGCTGGGCCGCCGAGCGTCCCGATGCCCCCGCGCTTCAATGGAGTGACGAGGCGGGACACGCGCAGCTCTTCACGTGGAAGGACGTGAAGCAGCGCTCGCTGCACGCCGCCCAGTTCCTCACCAGCCAGGGCCTGCACAAGGGCGATCGCGTCTTCGTGATGATGCCGCGCATTCCGGAGTGGTGGTTCCTCGTGCTGGGCTGCATCCGCGCGGGCATCGTCTTCATGCCCGGCACGCCCATGCTCACCGCCAAGGACATCCGCTACCGGCTGCTGGCCGCGGATGCCAACGGCGTCATCGCCGACTCGAGCTGTCTGGACAGGTTCGAGGGCATGGCGGGCACCGGCCGCGTGGAGACGTGGGTGGCCGTGGGCCACGCGCCCTCGCCCTGGGTGTCCTATGCGACGGGCTCCTCGGGCACCGGCCAGCACGGCGGCAGCTTCGAGCGCACGCGGGCGGATGACCCGATGCTCATCTATTTCACCTCGGGCACCACGGGCATGCCGAAGATGGTGCAGCACACGCAGGCCAGCTATGGCCTGGGCCATCAAATCACCGGCCGCTACTGGCTGGACCTGACCCCCGAGGACCGGCACCTGACGCTGTCGGACACCGGCTGGGCCAAGTGCGCGTGGGGCAAGCTGTTCGGCCCGTGGAGCCAGGGCGCGTGCAACGTGGTGTACGACTTCCGGGGGCGCTTCGACGCGGCGCGCATCCTCCGGGTGCTCGAGCGGCAGCGGGTGACGACGTTCTGCGCGCCTCCCACGGCGTGGCGGGCCCTCGTGCTGCAGGACCTCTCCCAGTACGACCTGTCCTCCATCCGGCACGCGCTGAGCGCGGGCGAGCCGCTCAACCCCGAGGTCATCGACTCGTGGATGCAGGCCACCGGGTTGCACATCCGCGAGGGCTACGGCCAGACGGAGTCCGTGGTGCTGGTGGGCATGTTCCCCGCGCTGGAGCCGAAGCCAGGCTCCATGGGAAAGCCGTCGCCGGGCTTCGACGTGTCCGTCATCGACGGCGAGGGCAGGGAAGTCCCCACGGGCCAGGAGGGCGACATCGCCGTGAGGGTGAAGCCGGTGCCGCCGGTGGGCCTCTTCACGGGCTACCTCAACGACGACGCGGCGAACCTCACGGCCTTCCGGGGCGACTGGTACGTGACGGGAGACCGAGCGGTGAAGGACGCGGACGGCTACCTCTGGTTCGTGGGGCGCAGTGACGACGTCATCAAGACGTCCGGCTACCGCGTGGGCCCCTTCGAGGTGGAGTCGGCGCTGCTGGAGCACGCGGCGGTGGCCGAGTCCGCGGTGGTGGGCGTCCCGGACGAGCGCATCGGCCAGCGCATCAAGGCGTACGTGGTGCTGGCGCCGGGGTTCTCCGCCTCGGAGACGCTCGCCGAGGAGCTGCGCGAGTACGTGAAGAAGACCACGGCCCCGTACAAGTACCCGCGGGAGATAGAATTCGTCACCGAGCTGCCCAAGACGGTGAGCGGGAAGATCCGCCGCACCGAGCTGCGCGCCATGTCCCAGCAGCCCGCGAAGAAGGACTGAGCCTCCTTCCTCGCGGGAGGGCGCCTTCTCAGTGGGACGCCATGGCCGGACCGTGTGCCCCGGCCTCGGCGTGCTCCGCGGCGGCCGGACCCGCCAGGGCGGACACCTCGTGCTCCCGCAGGCGCATCAGCGGCCCGGGGAACAGCCCGCCCAGGAAGGCCAGCACGCACAGCGCCAGCGCGGCGATCCGCTCGCGGGGGAGGAGATCCTCCACCGTGTCGAGCACGGACGCGTGGCCGTGGGCCGGCGCCCCGAGGAAGGTGCGCTGGAAGGAGCGCAGGAAGGTGATGCCATTGATGGCGGTGGTGAGCAGCAGCGGGAGCGCCACCAGCGGATGGGTGCCGAGGATGCCGTGCAGCAGCAGGTCCTCGCCCACGAAGCTCAGCGTGCCCGGGAAGCCCAGGCTGGCGATACCCAGCAGGAAGTAGAGGGCCGCCATCCTCGGGGCGCGGCGCACCAGGCCGCCCAGCCGCGTCATGTCCGCGGTGCCCGTGCGCACCTCGATGGCCCGCACCACCAGCATCAACCCCGTGAGCGGCACCGCCGCCGCCACGCTCTGCAGCAGCGCCCCGGCGAGGCTCTCGGTGTTGCGCTCCGCCAGCCCCGCGAGCATCAGCCCCGACTGGCTCACCAGCAGGAAGCCCACCGTGCGGCGCAGGTCCATCTGGGCCAGCGCCAGCACCGCGCCGTAGAGGGCGCAGAAGAGGCCCACGCCCTCCAGCAGCGGGCTGAAGGCCGCCCACGCCTCGGGCAGCAGCGGCATGGCCACCCGCACCAGCAGGTACAGTCCCGTGTGGGCACTCACCATCAGCATGCCCACGCCAAAGGGCCCCCGCGCCAGCAGCACGGGCAGCCACGAGTGGAAGGGCACCACCGCCATGCGGAAGGCCACCGCCAGCATCATCAGCGCGAGGATGGCCGTCTGCCGCGGAGCGGGAATGCCGCGCGCGAGCAGCTCGGACAGGCCGAGCGGGGCCGCCGCGCCGGACTGCCAGCCCGGCAGCCCCAGCAGCACCACCGCCGCCAGCAGCGGCAGTGAGCCCGCCAGCAGGTAGATGCGGAACGTGCGCACCGCCCGCGCCTCGGGCTCGGCCTTGGCCCGGCGGGAGATGAGCACCTCCGCCGGCAGCAGCATGGCCACCCAGAAGACGAGCATCAGCCCCAGGTCCTGCACGCAGAAGAAGCCGAGCGCGGCGCTCTCGGTGAGCAGCACGGCCCGGAGCGTCGCCATGTCCAGCATCTGGCGCGGACCGGCCGCCACCAGCCCCAGGGTGAGCAGCGCGGTGAGCAGCATCGCCACCACGCTCATGCCGTTCACGCCCAGCCGCAGCACCTGGCCCAGGGACGCCATCGCCCGCGCGCCCTCGCTGGCCTGGACGAGCGCCAGCGCGCCCACCGCCAGCACCAGCGTGAGCGACGCCACCGTCACCGCCACCTTGCGCGCACGCTCCGGCGACAACACCCGCCCGAGCCCCGCCGCGCCCAGCGCCGGCAGCAGCACCATCATCGAGAGAAGAGGAAGGACACTCGCTTGCATCTCACACCGCTCCTGTCGACTTGCCGCCCGACGGCTCGGTGGCCGCACCGTGCCCGGACTCCAACGGCTTGCTCTCCGCCGAACGCGGAGTCCAACCGCTCACCACGCCCACCCACACGCGCTCGGCCTTGTCCACCCACGCGCCAATCCACAGCAGCGGACGCAGCGCCCACTGCTCGTGCAGCACGTCCAGCGCGAAGCGCTCGAGCGCCAGCCGGTAGAAGCGCTGCCGCAGGCTCTCCGGCAGCACGTGGTGGCCCACCGCCACCGTCGGCTGCTTCACGCCCTGGCTGGCCGCGTGCCGCGCCTGCACCTCGCGCAGCGCGGACGGCGCACGCAGCAGCTGCAGGCAGCGCAGGCAGGCGTGGGCCACCAGGTGCACCAGCGCCAGCCGGTACCAGCCCATGCCCACCTCGGCGAACATCAGGCCCACCTGGGTGAGCACCGCGTACGCCAGCGCGCTCTTCACGTCCGTCTGCACGCGCCACACCAGCGTGGCGTGCAGCGCCGTCAGCAGGCCCACCGCCACCAGCACCCCGGACGCCAGCGGCGCGCGCTGCAGCAGCGGCTCGGCGCGCAGCAGCAGGTACAGGCCCGCGTGCACGGAGAGCGCTCCGTAGAAGAGCGCGCTCGAGGGCGTCGGGCCCTCCATGGCGCGCGGCAGCCAGCTGCTGAAGGGCAGCTGCGCCGACTTGCCCATGGCCGCCAGCACCAGGCACAGGCCCAGCACCGTCGCCGGCCCCACGCCCATCACCACCGCCGGGCCCGGCCACGCCCACTCGCCCAGCGCCTCCACCCACTCCGCGCTCCCCGCGTAGTGGTGCAGCAGCACCACCGCCAGCAGCAGGCCGATGTCACACAGCCGGTAGATGGTGAAGGCCTTCAGCCCCGCCCGCACCGGCGTCGTCCGCTCGTGGAAGAAGCCAATCAGCAGCGCCGAGGTGAGGCCCACCAGCTCCCAGCCCACGAAGAGCAGGTCGATGCTGCCCGCCTCCACCAGCAGCATCATCCCCGTGGCGAACAGCGCCAGCAGCAGGAAGAAGCGCGTGAAGCCCGCCTCGCGGTGCAGGTAGTTCACCGAGAAGCGGCCGATGAGCAGGCTGATGGCGCTCGACAGCACCATCATCGTCACCGACAGCCGGTCCACCAGGAAGGAGAGCTCGAAGGTGTACGAGCCCGTGGAGAACCAGGGGCCCACGTCCACCATCAACACGTCCTGGTGGTGCGACAGCATGAAGACGGCCGTCACCAGCGAGCCGATGAGCGACAGCGACAGGGACCACAACACGCACCCCGCCACCGTGCGCTCGCGCGGCGTGCGGTGCACCAGCGTCACGAGCCCCAGCCCCACGAAGGCCAGCAGGGGCCAGAACGGAACCGTGGTGGCGATTCCTCCCACCACGACGTCACTGAGCTGCATGGATGGATTCTCCCTGGACAGAGGGCATGGCGCCGCGGCCCACCACGGGGACGCTCGAGCCCGAAGGCTGCGCCAGCTGAATCAACGCCGGAGGCAGGAAGTCCCGATGCCCACGGTACCAATCGGTCGAGGTGGCCACCACCGGCAGCTTGCTCGAGGGCACGGCCACCGGACGGAAGCCTCCCTTGGGGGTGAAACGCGTCATGACGCCCGTCTCCGGGTCCACGCTCACCAGCTGCACCCACTCGTTGCCCACCAGCTCGCGGATGGGCGCCTGGCGCGCGTAGATGGCCGAGAGCGTCGCGATGCTCGCCTCCACGACGAGCAGCAGGCGCATGGGCTCGTGGATTTCGATCATCTGCCGGGGCAGGCCGGTGCGCAGATCGCTCTCCACGCCATCCATCACCCCGAGCAGGCCGGTGAGGTTGTGGGGCAGCTTGGTGCCGCACCCGTACCGGTCATTGTCCACGCACGAGAAGTAGTACTCGAGGTTGATGCCGGCGCCCACCGGGCCCACCGCCAGCAGGACGCGCTCGAGGATGGAGCCGGTGGGATCGTGCGAGGGGTCGTACGAGACGAGGAAGGCGCGCCGGTCCAGGAAGAGGCCCCGGGAGAGGGCGCGGCGGCCCACGATGCAGGAGGCGTTGGTGACGTGGCCGAGCTCGGGGCGGGCCTGGCTGAGGTCCACCGCGCGCTCCTCCACGTGGCGCAGCGCCGCCTTGGGCGAGAGCCGGGACGGAGCGGACTCGAAGCGCCGGCAGCGCTCGTGCGCGGAGAGGGCCCGCGCCTTGTCCATCTCGCGGCGGAACTCCTCCAGCTCGCCCCGCAGGCTCTGGGGCACGTCCTCGGTGTCGTGGAGCACCACCTCGTCGGTGGTGGTGTTGTGCAGTCCGCCGATGAACCACGTGCCGGCGGGGATGTGGATGCCGCGCTCGCGCAGACGCGCCCGCACCTCGGGCCGGTTGGCCATCTCCGCGAAGAGGCGGGCGTTGGCGCCACCGTGGCGGCCGCCGCACGCGCCGCAGTCATAGGCGGACATGTGCGGGTTGTTGACGCTCACCGCGCCGTGCCCCAGCAGCACCACCAGCGGGGCGAAGTCCTTCACCAGCCCCACGTTGTCCAGCAGGGCGGCCACGCGGTCCGCCTTCTCGTTCACCGTGAAGCCCCGCGGCTTGCCCACCTGGGGCGCGGGCAGCGACTCGTCCCGCAGGCTCGCCAGCTTCGTGCGCGGCTGGGGCACCAGCTTCGCGGCGAGCGCCCGGCGCATCCGGTCCACCGGGTGCGGGAAGAAGACGTGCAGCGGCAGCAGCAGCGCGGAGAGCAGGCCCACCAGCGGCGTCAGCAGCCAGCCGAGCTCCAGCGAGTGCGCCCCGCCGTGCAGCCAGTGGTCGAAGCGGGCCCACAGGGCACGCACCCGCGCGCGGGCCTGCGCCAGGTGCTCGTGCTCCGGGTGCGGTTGCTCCACCACCTCGTGCCCGGGTGTCACCACCACCGGGCACAGCGAGGCGTGGTTCGCGTCGTCCAGGCCCCGGTAGTCCATGGCCACGCCGAAGAAGCCGGCCGCGCCGAACGTCTCGTGCCGGGGGCTCAGCTCCTCGAAGTGCCGGCGGATGGCCTCCTCGCGGTCGTCGATGCAGAAGAACACCTGGAAGCGGGCGCCCCGCACCGTGCGCAGTGGCTCCGGGCGCTGACGGTTCTGCTCCAGGCCGTGCAGCACCTCCGTGCGGTAGCGGTGCTCGTAGGCCTCCTGCCACACCCGGCGGCGCGCCAGCTCGTCGAAGGACTCCAGCCACGTGAGCAGGGTGCGGCGCTGGGCCAGCGACAGCGCGGCCACCTCCGGCGCGGACAGGCCCGCCACCTGCGCGAGCTGGAAGAAGCGCCAGCTGCCCTCCTCCTCCGGGCGCTCGTGGACGACGCGCCGGGAAGGCAATCTGGAGAGCGGGCCCGTGTACTCCAGGCGCCGCTTCGCCACGTCGCGCAGCGCATACAGCTCCAGCGTGAGGCGCACGGCGAGGAAGTCCACCAGCGCGGCCGGAGGTGCCCCGGGCGCGCGGTCCGCGGGGTTGTGCTCCAGGCGGCTCACCATGCCCGCCCACCCGGGCAGCGCCAGCAGCACCCGGACGACATACGCCTCCCACTTCTCCTGGGGCACGCCGAGCGTGTCGAGCGCGGCCAGCACCGTGTCCTGGGCGGACAGGCCCCGGCGCTCGGACTCCTCCAGCTCCTCGTGCAGCCCGGACAGCCAGTGGGGCAACACGCCGCTGCCCCGCAGCTTCAGGGTGCGCCACGCGGCGAACAGCCCGCGCTCACGCTCCGGCATGGGCCAGTGCGACACCCCCTCGTCGAGGTAGGCCGCGCAGGCGCGGATGAGGTGCGGGTTCACCAGGTCGGACGGATCCTCCCCGGTGATGTCCCGCAGCACGTCCCGGTGGCTGCGCACCGTCTCCGGAGCCGGGGCCTCCGGCGTCTCCGGCGTGAGCAGCGGGTTCCGGCAGGCGGCCCACAGGGCACTCACCGCGAACACCTCCGGCTCCTTCGCCAGGCGCTCGCGCAGCGAGGGCAGGCTGCCATTGCCGCCGAAGACGGCCGCCAGCTCCCGTGCCACCGCGCTCAGGTCCGCCGGCTTCCACGACGGCCCGAGCAGCGCCGCCGCGAGGTCATTCATGGTCCAGTCCTTGCCCACCCGATCCATCCAGCCGCGCAGGCCCTCGGTGGAGCGCCGCAGCAGCCGGGTCCTCGCCGCCTCCGGCACGTCCGGACGCAGCCGCCGCGCGGAGGACAGCTCCTCCAGCTTCCAGCGCAGCGAGGCCGCCGTCTCCACGGGGATGGCATGGCGCAGCGCCAGCTGCTCCACCTCCCGCAGCGTGAGGGAGCCCGGAGCGAGCTCCACCACCGGCTGGCCCTCGTGGCGCTCGGCCAGGGCCGCCTCCAGGTCCCCGTCGGTGATGCGGCCCCGCTGGTACAGCTCGCGGAAGCGCGCCTCCGGGTAGTAGCCCTCCGTGCCGAAGACGGCGCTGGCGGCCTCCACCGCCTCGTGGAAGGGCTGGTGCTGGAAGGCATGCAGCGTGTTGTGGTGCACGAACACGCTGATGGGGCCCTGGGCCGGCAGCAGGTGGGCCGCATGCTCCAGCACCTGGTGCAGGTGCTGGCCGCGGTCCACGGGAGTGCCGTGCGGGGAGGGGTGGGGATGGCTCATCGGGAGACGTCCTGGTTCAGGGGGACTTGGAAAGGGGGCTACTGCGCGCCGACGGGGCTGCTACCCGGCAGCTTCTTGCGCGCGGCGAGCGGGTGCGTCGACAGGCCGCGGTGCTGGTCGAGCCCACGGATGTGCAGGTGGCGGCCCGACCGGGAGAACTCGTCCTCCAGCTCGTGCAGCCGCTCCATCACCGTGTGGTCCACCAGGCGCGCGTCCTCGAGGTCCAGCTCCACGTACTTCGCCTCGGCGTGCTTGGAGATCTGCTTCTTGAGCTTGAGGTAGTTGCTGAAGACGGCCGCGTGCCGCACGCGCAGCACCACCTTGTCCCCGAGCTTCTCCTCCTCGATGGCGGGCCGGAACAGGCCGCTCACCGGCGCGCCGTTGAGCACGTGCACCACCAGCTTCAGCGCGATGCCCGCGGCCACGCCCACCAGCAGGTCCGTGGCCAGCGTCACCACCAGCGTGAAGCTGAAGAGGGTGAGCTGCTCCACGCCGATGCGGAACGTCTTCACGAACTCGCTCGGCGAGGCCAGGCGCACGCCGGTGAAGATGAGCATCGCGGCCAGCGCGGCCAGCGGGATGCGGTGGATGAGCATGGGCGCGAACGTCACGAAGAGCAGCAGGAAGAGGCCATGGAAGAAGTTGGACAGCCGGCTCCTGGCGCCATACCCGATGTTGGCCGAGCTGCGGACGATCTCCGAAATCATCGGCAGACCGCCGAGCAGGCCCGCGACGAGGTTGCCCACGCCCGTGGCCAGCAGATCCTTGTCCAGGTCCGAGCGGCGCTTCTGGGGATCCAGCATGTCCACCGCCTTGGCGCTCAGCAGCGACTCGATGCTGCCCACCAACGAGAACATGATGATGTACTTGAGGGAAGGACCCGTGGCGACGGCGGAGAAGTCCGGGAAGGTGACGGCCGACAGCAGGTTGCCCGGCAGGTTCACGAGGAAGTTGGGGCCCACCGAGTACAGGTGGTCGGAGAAGGTGAAGGTGTGCTCGTGGTCCAGATCGAAGTACAGGCCCAGGGGCACCGCGACGAGCAGCACCAGCAGCGGGGCCGGCACGCGCTTGAGGAACGCCACCTTCTTGGACAGCGCCATGTGCCCGAAGAGCAGCACCAGGCTGATGACACCGACGAGGGCGATCTCCGGGTTGAGCCGCCCCAGGCTCTGGGGAATCTCCCCCAGCAGCGCCAGCGGCTCCTTGGCCTTGGGCGCCACGCCCAGCAGCGTGTGGATCTGCTTCGAGCAGATGATGACGCCGATGGCCGCCAGCATTCCGTGCACCACGGAGGAGGGGAAGAAGTCCCCGAGCGTCCCGGCGCGCAGCAGCGCGAAGGCGATTTGAATGGCCGCCGCCACCGCGATGGTGGCCAGCGCGCGGCGGTAACCCAGGGCATTGTCACCCTGGCCCAACTCCTGCACAGCGCCCAGGGCGATGACGATGAGACCGGCCGCTGGCCCCTTGATGGTCAGCCGGGCGCTTCCCAGCCACGAGGCCAGGACGCCGCCCACCACCGCGGTCAGGATGCCGGAGACGGGCGGGAAGCCGCTCGCCATGGCGATACCCAGGCACAGGGGCAGCGCGATGAGGAAGACCAGGAAGCCAGAGACGAGATCGCTCTTCCAGGTCGCCGCGTCCGCCTGCTCGGGACGGGGCGTGGAGGAAGGCGTGGAGGGGGATTGCATGGGTTTCGATACTCCTCGTGCTCGCAGGCGGGCGGGCCGTGGGGACGGCGCCGGGTTCCTGCTTCGGACTTCCGGGGGATGGGACGAGCCGCGCTCCGGTTCCCGCGTTGGATTTTTTTCCCCGTTTCCCGCTTGTTCCCTCTCTTGGCATCCAGGCGAGCGGAGCCGGTGGCCCTTGGGTTGTTGGCTTCACCGAAAAAACAAGATGAGTGGGAACCGGCTGACGGTTCGTTCCGTCTGGAGGGTGGAAGTCATGAAGAGGCGAGGACGGGAGAGGCAGGCCTCCCGTGTCCGGTAACGAGCGGGCCCGGTTCGAGGCCGAAGTCGAAGCGCTCATGCCCCGGCTGCACCGGTTCTGTCTGACGCTCTGCAAGGATCGGGAGGAGGCGGAGGATCTGCTCCAGGATTCCCTGGTGCGGGCGTACCTCCACCGGGACAGCTACCAGGGGCACGGCTCCTTCTTTGGCTGGCTGTGTGGCATCGTCCGCAACCAGTTCATCGAGAGCCGGCGGTCCGCGGCCCGGCGCCGCTCGCTGCTGGACAGTGTGTTGGAGGGAGCGTCGTCGGTGCTGGGTTCTCTCTTCACGGGTGGGGTGGAGCAGTCGGATCCGGAGTCGCGGGCCTGCCAGTCCGAGGAGTCGGCCATGCTGCTGCGCGCCCTGCATGCCTTGCCGGAGAAGTACCGGTTGGTGGTGTTGCTGTGTGATGTGGAAGAGCTGGGCTACGAGGAGGTGGCCTCCATCCTGGGGATGCCCGTGGGGACGGTGAAGAGCCGTCACTCCCGGGGCCGGGCCCAGTTGGGAACAGCCTTCCAGGCGGAGCTGGAGCAGGAGTGCGCGGTGCGCACAGGAGGAGGCCCGTGAGCAAGGACGAGGAGACCCAGCTGCCGCCGCTGCCCGAGGAGGCGCGGTTCGCCATCCAGGCCTTCCGCTCCGAGCGTCCCTCGCAGCAGGCCCGCTTCCGCATCCACGCCGCCCTCCAGGCGGCCGAGGCCGGCCAGTCCGCGCCGCGGCCTCCGCCGGCTCCGAAGCACTCGGGGTGGCGGGCGTCCGCCGGGTTCCGCGTGGCCATGGGCGCGGTGCTCACGGGCGCCCTCATGCTGGGCGTGACGGTCAACCTCGACGGCGACGACTCCCAGCTCATCTCGCACGAGTCGCTGCCCGCCCGGCACCTGTCCGTCCAGCTTCCCAAGGAGGGCTTCGGCTGGGTGGAGCTCCCCTGGAACATCGACGAGCACCCCGAGGGCAAGGCCGTGGTGCACATGGAGACCCCGGCCGAGATGAACTTCCACGAGCACCACGCCGGGCACCTGCCCTCCCTGCAGCTGGTGAGCTGCGAGGCGGACCGCTGCCTGCACCAGTTCGAGGCCCCGAGCGGCCCGTCCGCCCAGCCGCTGCGCGTGCGCATCCACAAGCCGGGCCGCTACGAGTTCCGCGTCTCCCACGCCTCGGATGACCGGCAGATCAACGAGCGCTTCGTGGTGGACGCCGGGCACTGACGCCCCCGGTTCCAGGCCCTGGCATGAATGGGGCATTGTGCCCCACGGGGCATTGTGCCCCGCGCCCGTGGACGGGTTGGACATCGCGGGGCGGGCCGTGGTGTGGAAGGCGGCATGACGCTCGCGAGGAAGCTCGTATTCGCCCTGGTGCTGCTCGCCTTCGCGGTCATCGCGGGGCTGGAGACGGTGGAGGTGCGGCGGGAGCTGTCCCGGTCCGCCCAGGACATGCAGCATGATCATCGGTTGCTCGGCCATGCGCTGAGCGGCTCCTTCGTCCGGGCCTGGGAGCTGGAGGGCGGGGAGCAGGCGCTGCTGTTGCTGTCGCAGGCCAACCGCTTCCAGGAGCAGGTGAAGCTGAGCTGGCTCTGGCTGGACTCGCCGGAGGCGGCGGAGCTGTCCGCCGAGCTGCGGGAGGAGCTGCTCGCGGGCAAGGACGTCTCCTTCGTGGACGAGCAGCGGGGGCCGGGCGTGCTGCGCTCCTTCACCCCGGTGGGCATCGGCCCCCGGCGGGGCGCCATCGAAATCACCGAGCCCCTGACGGAGCAGCGCCTGCACGTGAGCCGGACGGTGCTGGGCATGGCGATCGCCACCGGCGTCATCTTCCTGGCCTTCCTGGGGGTGGCCATGGCCATGGGCCACCAGCTGGTGGGCCGCCCCGTGGAGCAGCTGGTGGAGTTGACGCGGCGCATCGGCCAGGGAGACCTGGAGGCGCGGGTGCACCTGCGTCAGAAGGACGAGCTGGCCACGCTGGCGGACGCGATGAACCAGATGGCCAGTGGGCTGGCGGCCGCCCGCGCCCAGGTGGCGGCCGAGACGGCGGCGCGCCTGGCCACGCTCGAGCACCTGCGGCACGCGGACCGGCTGGGCACGGTGGGCAAGCTCGCCTCGGGCGTGGCCCATGAGCTGGGCACTCCGCTCAACGTGGTGCTCGGCCGGGCGAAGATGATCGCCTCCGGCGAGGCCGAGGGGGACGAGACGCGGGAGTGCGCCCACATCATCACCCAGCAGGTGCAGCACATGACGGGCATCATCCGGCAGCTGCTGGACTTCGCCCGGCGGCGCGAGCCCCAGCGGGCCCCGGAGGACCTGGCGGAGCTGGTGGCGCGCACGCTGCGGCTGCTGCACCCCATGGCGACGCGGCGCGGCATCCTCCTCGCCAGCGAGGCCGAGGGGCCGCTGCGGCTGGAGGTGGACGGCGGGCAGATTCAACAGGCGCTCACCAACCTGGTCGTCAACGGCATCCACGCGATGAAGCGCCCGGGCACCCTGCGGGTGCGGCTGGGCCACGCGCGGGCGCTGCCCCCGGTGGAGCTGGGGGGCCCCGAGGCGGAGTGGGTGCGGGTGGACGTGATGGACGAGGGGGAGGGCATCTCCCCGGAGACGCTCCCGCGCGTCTTCGAGCCCTTCTTCACCACCAAGGATGTGGGCGAGGGGACGGGCCTGGGGCTCTCCGTCTCCTATGGCCTCATCCGGGACCATGGGGGATGGATATCCGTGAGCAGCGAGCCCGGGCGTGGGAGTTGCTTCTCCATCTTCCTTCCACCTGAAGCGGGCGGGCCGCGAGAGGCAGAGGCATGAGCGCGACGAAGGGCCGCATCCTGGTCGTCGAGGACGAGCGGGAGATGCGGGCGCTGTTGGAGAAGGGGCTGGCACGCCGGGGGTTCATCCCCACGGTGCGAGGCCGTGCGGACGAGGCCTTCCCACTGCTGGAGACGGAGGACTTCGACACCGTGCTGACGGACCTGCGCATGCCGGGCATGGACGGGCTGGCGCTGTGCGAGCGCATCGTCCTCAACCGGCCGGACATTCCGGTGGTGGTGCTGACGGCGTTCGGCACGCTGGAGACGGCGGTGGCGGCCATCCGGGCGGGGGCGTACGACTTCGTCACCAAGCCGGTGGACGTGGACGCGCTGGTGCTGGTGCTGGAGCGGGCGGTGCAGCACCGGGCGCTGCGCGAGGAGGTGCGCCGGCTGCGCCAGGCCCTGGGGGACGCCTCCGCGGACGGGGGCTGGGTGGGGGAGAGCCCGGCGCTGCGCCGGGTGTACGAGCTCATCGAGCGGGTGGCGGACTCGGACACCTCGGTGCTGATTACGGGGGAGAGCGGCACGGGCAAGGAGGTGGCCGCCCGGGCCCTGCACGCCCGGAGCCGGCGCCACGCGGGGCCCTTCGTGGCCATCAACTGCGCGGCCATGCCCGAGCAGCTCCTGGAGAGCGAGCTGTTCGGCCACGCCCGGGGCGCCTTCACCGACGCCAAGGCGGCGCGCACCGGCCTCTTCATCAAGGCCAACGGCGGCACCCTCTTCCTGGACGAGGTGGGAGAGATGCCCCTGTCCCTGCAGCCCAAGCTGCTCCGGGCCCTGCAGGAGCGCACGGTGCGCCCGGTGGGAGGCGACTCGGAGCTGCCCTTCGACGCGCGCATCGTCGCCGCAACGAACCGGGACCTGGAGCTGGCCGTGGAGGAGGGGCGCTTCCGCGAGGACCTGTACTACCGGCTCAACGTCATCGGCCTGGAGCTGCCCCCGCTGCGCGCCCGCGGCAATGACGTGCTGCTGCTGGCCCAGCGCTTCGTGGAGCACTTCGCCGGCCGCAGCGGCAAGCGCGTGCTGGGACTCAGCCCCGCCGCGGCCCAGCGCCTGCTCACCTACACCTGGCCCGGCAACGTGCGCGAGCTGCAGAACTGCATCGAGCGCGCCGTGGCCCTCACCTCCTACGAGCAGCTCACCGTGGAGGACCTGCCCGAGCGCATCCGCGACTACCGCGGCTCCAACCGCGCCCAGGCGGACGATGTCTCCGAGCTGGTCTCCCTCGAGGAGATGGAGCGCCGCTACATCCAGCGCGTGCTGGAGGCGGTGGGTGGTAGTCGTACCCTGGCCTCGCGCATCCTCGGGGTGGACCGGAAGACCATCTACCGCAAGCTGGGCCGGCGCAACGCCGGCCCCGAGGACAAGGACGACAAGGCATGAGCGGGGCCTCCCGCCCTCTGGCATGCCGCGTGCTTCCTCCGGGCACCCCCTTGGAGGCAGGACCCCGATGCGCCAGACGCAGGAGACGAAGCAGGTGCGTGGTACCCCCCCCATGAGCGTGAGCCCGGTTCGCGGGGCGGCGCGCCTTCTCGCGGTGGGCGCGGGGCTGATGCTCGCGCCCGCGGCGCTCGCGCAGCCGACGCGCGCCACGGAGGAGAACCGCGCGAGCATGGATCGCTTCTTCCCGCTGTCGGAGAGCGCGGCGACGCCGCCCACGTACGTGCGAGCGGAGACGGCGGGCCAGACGACGTCGAGCGACGCGACGCAGGGCTATGGGATTTCACAGCGGTTGGAGTTCGTGGTGGTGAAGGGCCTGTCGCTGCGCGTGGGCGCGGAGATGCGCAACGCGACGTATGGCTTCACGCCGAGCGCGCAGGCGAAGTACCAGTTCTGGCGGCAGGAGGAGCACGGGCTGAACGCGTCGGCGGGCCTGCGCTACAAGCAGCAGGGCTTCCAGTCGACGGGGGGCGAGGCGGAGGCGTTCTTCGCGGCGGGCAAGCGCTTCGGCAACGTGCTGGCCACGGCGAACTTCGTGGTGGGCCGCGAGCTGTCGAGCCCGGAAGGAGACGTGGAGGGCCACGTGGGCCTGGGCTACCTGGTGATGGAGAACCTGGTGGTGGGCCTGAACACGCGCTACCAGCACGAGTTCGAGACGGAGAAGGCGGGCCGTCACCCGGGCCGTGAGTTCGAGCTGATGACGGGCGGCATGGTGGGCTACGGCTTCGACATCGTGGAGCTGTCGTTGCTGGGCGGCTACTACATGCCGCGCGCCTCCAACAGCAGTGGGCCGATGGCGATGCTGCGGCTCGGCCTCAACTTCTAGTCGGAGTCTGTGTGCCAGGCCCCTCTCCTTTGGGAGAGCGGGCCGGGTGCGGATTACTCCTGCAGAGCCGGAGCGGGCGTGGGTGACGGATCTGGCGCTGAGGCGCCGAGGCTTTCGAGTTTCTGCAACCAGCTCGCGAAATGCGGGCATTCCTGCCGGATGAGCGCGAGCCCGATGCGGCTTACCGCAAGCGAGCCGAAAACCGGCTTGTCGTACTTTGGGAACAGCTTCAACAGCCGCTTCGAGGGCGCGGTTTCTGGAGAGTCGTTGATGTGCTCTGGGCTCTGGAATGCCGCCCGGATGTCCTGAAGTTGTTTGAGTTGGAGCGTGTCCGCACCCAAGACATCGCCGACCTTCCGCACATCGCTGAAGAGCAGTGCCTCGAACTCATGGACTTGAATGTAGGGAATGAATCGGGGGTCATTGATCTCGGCTGCAAACGCGTGTTCGAGCTGTATCGCCCAGTCAAGGGGGCGTCCCTCTTTCCGGATGCCCGCTGGCGCCGGAAAGTCGCTGGGTAGGGCGTAGTAATCAAACATGGTGGAAACAAGTGCCTGCTTGTCTTGTTTCAGCCAGGTTTGAATGTCTTTGCGCGCTTTGGTGTAGCTGACCAGACCGCCCCGATAGATCTGTTGCTTGCGGCGTCCGGTCTCAACGCAGCGAGCCGTGGCGAATACCTGGAATTGACCGAGGTGAGGGGCGAGCAGATCTCGGACGAAGGTCTCCTCTGTCTGTCCCTCAACGATGATATTCAGCCGGGTCATCGAGAGGGTCTCCCTCCCAGGACATTCTTCATCCACAGCTCGCCCAGGCTGTATTCCTCCAGCCAGTGCTCGAATTCCGTACGTTGTAGCCGCCTGAAGACAGATTGCCCGCCGGAACGCTCGACGATGATCAAGTCCTCGAGCTCCAGCAAATCAATGAGGGGAACGGATTGCGTGGCGATGATGAGCTGAGTCCGGGTGGAGGTACTCCGAAGGAGTGAAGCAAGGACATTGATGGCGTAGGGATGGAGTCCCAGTTCTGGTTCGTCAATCAGGATGGTGGACGGAAGCTCCGGCTGCAGAAGGAGTGTGGCCAGACAGATGAAGCGCAGGGTGCCGTCCGAGAGTTGATGCGCAAGGAATGGGAAGTCAGAGCCCTGTTCCCTCCATTCCAAGGCGATCGTATTGGGGTCGAATGGCCATGGGCGAAGAGAAAAATCGTCGAAGCTGGGCATGACCAGCCGGACGGTGTCCCGAATCTGCTCATACTCGCGAGGGTTTTGTAGCTGTAGCCGGTATAGGAATGCAGCGAGATTCCCAGCGTCTGCTCTGAGCGTCTGGTTGTCGTTGATAGCGCCAGGAAGCTTCACTTTCGCCGCATCACTCGTGTCGTGGAAGTGGTAGACCCTCCAGCTTCGGATCGCGGGAACGACGTAGTCTGCTACCCTCCAGAAGGTTCCGGACTTCGACGTCATCCTTTCTGGCGCCAAGCTCTCTGCGTGACCCGAACCGAGGTTCCAACGCGGCTCGCCGCGAGGAGCATCGAACCACAGGGTCTCGTTGGAGAAGATGAGGCGATTATCGACTGTGGGTACCAGGTCGATGATGTAGCCATTGCGACCAAAAAAGAGCCCGGCTTCGAGCTGGGGGGTCGTCCGGCGGCCATAATGCAGCAAGGCGTCGGGGCCCCCTCGCTGTGCGACATGGAATTGGAGACGGCCCTCGATCAGCTCGTTCAGCAACTTGAAGAAAGAGATGAAATTGCTCTTCCCCGCCCCATTCGCGCCGATCAGGACGTTGAGTTGACGCAGCTCCAGATCCTCCAGGGAGCGGATGGATTTGAAGCCCTTGATGGTCAATTTCTTGAGCTGCTGGGACATGGTACGGAGTTCCAACCGACGAGGCCGAGCGAATCCTACAGGCACCACCTGCCTCAAGGTCTCATATCTTCAGCGGGATGCGCATCCAGCTCCTCGCGGTCGAGCGAAGCGGGCAACAACGCATTGGCGAGAATCCCGACGAGCGCCGCCAATGCCATCCCATGCAGCTCCAGGTGCACGCCGCCGAAGGCCACGGGAATCTTCGCGCCGCCGAGCCCGAGCACGAGGATGAGGCTGACGACGATGAGGTTGCGGCTGTGGGCGAAGTCGATGCGCGCCTCGGAGAGGGTGCGGATGCCCACGGAGGCGATCATCCCGAAGAGCAGGATGCTGACGCCGCCGAGCACGCCGGGCGGGAGGCTCTGGAAGACGGCGGCCAGCTTGGGCGAGAGGCCGAAGAGCATGGCGAAGCCGGCGGCGATGCGCAGCACGGCGGGGTCGTAGACGCGGGTGACGGCGAGCACGCCGGTGTTCTCCGCGTAGGTGGTGGCGGCCGGCCCCCCAAGCACCGCCGAGGCCATGTTGGCGATGCCATCGGCGAAGAGGGTGCGCGGCAGGCCGGGGTGCTCGAGGAAGTTCTTCCCCACCACGCGGCCGTTCACGATGACGTCGCCGATGTGCTCGATGAAGGTGACGAGCGCCACGGGGGCGAGCACGAAGATGGCGCTCCACGAGAACGTGGGGCCGTGGAAGGGCGGCAGGCCCAGCCAGGCGGCCTCGCGGATGGCGTCGAGCCTCGCGGGCTCCACGGCGCCGAGCACCAGCGCGGCGAGGTAGCCGGTGATGACGGCGATGAGGATGGGAATCATCTTGAAGAGGCCGCGGGCGAAGACGCTGGTGACGATGGCGGCCAGCAGCGTGACGAGCGCCAGGCCCCAGTGACTCTGTGCCTGATTCACGGCGACCCCGGCGAGGCTCAGCCCGATGACGATGATGACGGGGCCGGTGACGATGGGCGGAAACACCTGCTGGACGCGGCGGATGCCGACGAGCTTCACCAGCGCGGAGAAGACGAGGTACATGGCGCCGGCGGCGACGAGCCCACCGCCCACGGCGGCGGGGCCCTCGGCCTTCAGCACGGCGATGATGGGGGCGATGAAGGCGAAGCTGCTGCCCAGGAAGATGGGCACGCCCAGCCCGGTGAGGACGTGGAAGAGGAGGGTGGCGAGCCCCGCTCCGAAGAGGGCCACACTGGGATTGAGGCCGGTGAGCAGCGGCACCAGCACGGTGGCGCCGAACATGGCGATGGTGTGCTGGAGGCCCAGCACGACCTTCTTCTGGAGCGGGAGGGGCATGGCCCCGCCTTAGAGCTTCAGGGGCAGGGTCCGCAAGCGCTTCCCGGTGAGCGTGAAGAGGGCGTTGGCCACGGCGGCGGCCACCGGGCCCATGGGCGGCTCGCCCATGCCCAGCGGCTTGTCCCCGTCGCCCACCAGCAGCGTGTCGATGTCCGGCGCGTCCCTCATCGTCAGCAGCGGGTAGTCGTAGAAGTTCTCCGCCTCCACCCGCCCGTCCTCGAGCGTAATCCGCTCGGACAGGGTGGAGCTCAGGGCCATCATGATGCCGCCCTCCACCTGGGCGGTGGCGCCGTCCGGGTTGATGACGAGCCCGCAGTCCACGGCACAGGTGACGCGGTGCACGCGCGGCCGGCCGTTGTCCACGGAGACCTCGGCCACCTGGGCCACCACGGTGTTCATGTCCACGGAGCACGCGAGGCCGCGCGCCCGGCCCTCGGGAGCGGGCGTGCCCCAGCCGGCCTGCTTCGCCGCGGCCTCCAATACCCGGCGGAACCGGCGCCCCAGCTCGTCGTCGCCGAGGTGCTTCAGCCGGAAGGCCAGCGGATCCTCTCCCGCGGCATGGGCGAGCTCGTCCATGAAGCCCTCGAGCGCGAAGGTGTTGGCCAGCAGGCCCAGGCCCCGCCAGGTGGCGGTGGGCACGGGCAGCCGCACGCGCTGGGCCCGTGTCCGGCGGTGGGGCATGGCGGCGTAGCGGATGGTGGCCCCGCGCCAGGAGCCCGGGTCCGCTCCCAGCACCACGCCCGCGGCCTCGGGGATCAGCGAGAAGAGCACGTCACCACTGGCCTGCTGGTGCTCGAAGGCCAGCACGCGGCCGGACTCCTCCAGCGAGGCCTTCAGCACATGGTGCGTGGGCGGGCGGAAGAAGCCATGGCGGAACTCCTCGGCGCGCGTCCACCCCACGTGCACCGGCCGGCCCGTGGCCCGCGAGAGCCGCGCGGCCTCGATGGCGGCATGGGCGTCCAGGCGCCGGCCGAAGCCACCTCCCAGGTACATGGGCACGAGCTCGACGCTCTCCTCGTCCCGCTCCAACGCCTTCGCCACCTGCTTGCGGATGCTCCCGGGTGACTGGGTGGCCATCCACACCCGCACCCGCTCCGGCTTCACCTCCACCAGCGCGGCCTGCGGCTCCAGGTGCGCGTGCGCCGCCAGCGGCGTGCGGTACTCGGCGCTCAGCTGCTTGCCGCGTCCCAGGTGCTCCGGCACGTCGCCCTCGTCCTGGACGAGCACGCCCGCTCCGTCCTTCACCGTCGTCCGCGCGTCCACGTCCGCCTGCTGGAGCGACTCGCCCCGGGTCCACTCCAGCTCCAGGTGCGCCAGGGCCGCGTGGGCCTGCTCGCGGGACTCGGCGGCCACCGAGGCGAAGTCGCTCCCAATCAGCACCTCCACCACGCCGGGCTGCTGGCGCGCCTTGCCCTCGCGCGCGGCGCGCAGCGTGCTCCCCAGCCGCGGCGGCCGGGCCGTGGCCCCGTACAGCATGCCGGGCAGCCGCTGGTCATAGCCATACACGCCCTGCCCGGTGAGCTTGGCCTCCAGGTCCACGCGCGGCATCGGCTTGCCAATGACCTGGAAGTCCTTCGCCGGCTTGAGCGCGGGGGGCTGCTCGGGCACTTCCCACGTGCCCGTGTGCTTCGCCACCACCTCGCCGTAGCGCAGCGTCTTCCCGGGCTGCTCCCTCACGCTCAGCGTCCCCGCCGCGGCTACGACTGAGCTGGCCGGCACGCCCAGCTGACGAGCGGCCTCGGCGCGCAGCATCTCCCGCAGCGTGGCGGCCGCCTCGCGCAGGGGCTGGTACAGGCCCACCACCGTCATGCTCCCCGAGGTGCCCCGGTTGTCCACCGGCCCATGTGTGGTGGTGGCGTGCACCGCCTCCATCCGCTCCCAGGGGACCTCCAGCTCCTCGGCGGCGATCTGCGCCAGCGCGGTGTGGATGCCCTGGCCCATCTCCACCTTGGGCAGGTGCAGGCGCACGCGATCGTCCGGAAGCACCTCGAACCAGACCGTGGGGTCCAGCGAGTCCCCGGAGGGCGTGAAGCCCTTGTCGAAGGCGCGAGCCACGCCCAGGCGGATGGCGGGCAGGCCCAGGGCGAGCGCCCCCACGCCTCCCACGCCGAGGCCCAACAGGAACTGCCGGCGCGACGGGCGCCAGCCCTTCTTCGTAGCCACCGCGTCACTCATGGCTTCGTCTCCTGCGCCAGCTGCTGCGCCGCCGAGAGCACGGCCTTCTTGATGCGGCAGTAGGTGCCACAGCGGCAGTAGTTGTTCTGCATGGCCTCCACCACCTGTTCGGGCGTGGGGCTCGGGTTGTGCTCCAGCAGGGCGGCGGCGCTCATCATCTGCCCGCTCATGCACCAGCCGCACTGGGCCACCTGCGCGTCGAGGAACGCCCGCTGCACGGGGTGCAGCCGGGGCTGGCCATCCGGCCCCGGGGTGGACAGGCCCTCCACGGTGCGGATGCGCGCGCCCGTCAGCGTGGACGCGGGAGTGAGGCACGCCCGGGTGGCCACGCCATTCACATGGACGGTGCACGCACCACAGATGCCGGCACCACAGCCGAAGCGGGTGCCGACCAGTCCCAGCTCGTCCCGAAGAACCCACAGCAGCACGCGGTGGGGGTTCTGGTCGGGAACCTCGTACTCCCGGTCGTTGATGGTGAGCTTCATGTGTTTTCCGGGGGGGCGGGCAGGGGGTTCTGCTCCCTCTGCCAGGGGGGAGCAGAAGATAACCCAGCGCGAGGGCGGGCGCTTCGGGTTCGCATCCCTCCGCCTGCCCCCACGCTCGCCGCTACCCCGGGTGCGCATTCCGTGGAGTGTGCTTCTTTTGCGTGTTGATGAACGCCGCCGGAGCCCTTCAGCATGACGCTCCGCATGAAGAAGACAGCGACCTCCGCTCGTTTCCTGGCCGGGCTCCGTCGTGGAGCCGCGTGGCTGCCGTGTCTGGCCTTCCTGGTGATGTGGCCGTTCAGCTACGGCTTCTACACCTCGTTCGGACTCGACACGGACCGGGACCAGGAAGGCGCCGTGAAGCGGGCACATCATCGGCTCCGCTGGCCGGGGGATGGCTCCTTCTGGCTGGGGGGCGAGTCGTTCTGGCTGCCGGCCTCGGAGCCCCTGGATGCCTTCGACCTGGGAGGCGCCTTCTTCCGTGCGCCGCGCAGGCCGCAGCCGCGCTCCTCGTGGAACCGGGTGGGCTTCTGGTTCATCCGCGAGGAGCACCCGCGGCCCCTCGTCCCGGTGCCGTCCGTGGTGAAGGCAGGGGCATTCTGGGTGGGCGTTCCGAGCTGGTTGCCCGTGTTGCTGCTGGGGCTGTGGCCCGCCAAGGCGTGGCTCCGTGGGCGGCGGATCGCGAAATCCCCCGAGTCCCGGTGAACGAGGGCCCACTGCCATTGAAACACTCGCAACCTCAGGGAATGTGAGAAACGCGTATGGAATATCCGCGCATCCGCCGTTAGGCTTTGCATGACAATTTTTGGAAGGAGTTGCGTGCATGCTGAGCCGGCGCCGTTTCCTCCTCACCAGTGCGCTCGCCACGGGGGCGGGTGCTGTTCCGATGCCGAAGGCCGCCCCCTTCCATTCGAAGGACTGGGGCGCCGTGCGGAAGCAGTTCGACCTCGACCCGGATTACATCCACCTGGGTCTCTTCTTCCTCGCCTCGCATCCGCGCCCCGTGCGCGAGGCCATCGCCACCTACCGCCAGCAGCTCGAGGCCAACCCGCTCCAGACCGTGGAGCGGCTGGTGTTCGGCGGGCCCGAGGAGTACGTCCCCACCCAGGTGTGCAAGGCCATTGCCTCGTACATCGGCGGGAGCGCGGATGACATCGCGCTGACGCAGAACACCACCACCGGCCTCGCCGTCATCTACCAGGGCCTGCCCCTGAAGCCCGGAGATGAGATTCTCACCACCACCCATGACCACTTCGTGCACCACGAGGCCATCCGCCTCGCGGCCGAGCGCAGTGGCGCGACATGGCGCAAGGTCCCGCTCTTCGACGCGTACGACCGTATTTCCGCCGACGGCATGGTCGAGCGTCTGTGCAAGGCCATCCGCCCGGAGACCCGCGTGGTGGGCGTGACGTGGGTGCACTCGAGCAGCGGGCTCAAGCTGCCGCTCCGGCGCATCGCCGAGGCCCTCGCGGTGGTGAACCGTGAGCGCTCCCCGGAGCGCCGCGTCTTCTTCGTCGTCGATGGGGTCCATGGTCTGGGCGTGGAGTCGCCGGACATCGTGGCCATGGGGATGGATGCGTTCTCGGCGGGGACGCACAAGTGGATCTTCGGCCCGCGCGGCACCGGCTTCGTCTGGGCCCGCCCCGAGGTGTGGTCCGTCATGCGGCCCCTCATGCCCAGCACCTCGTCCGCCGAGCTGTTCTTCGCCTGGGCCGGTGAAAAGCCCCCCGATATGCCCGCTCGCGCCACCTGGTTCTCCCCCGGCGGATTCCAGGCGTTCGAGCACTACTGGGCCGTTCCCACCGCCTTCGAGTTCCATCGGGCCATCGGCCCCGCTCGCATCACCGAGCGCATCCATGCGTTGAATGCGCAGATGCGCGAGGGCCTGGCGAAGATGCCTCACGTCACCCTGTACACGCCTCGCTCGAAGGAGCTCTCCTCCGGCATGGTCTGCTTCGACGTGAAGGGAATGACGTCGCAGCAGGTGGTGCAGCGGCTCGCGGAACGGAACAGGATTCTCGCCTCCACCACGCCCTACGCCGTGCCCTTCGCGCGCGTGTCCTTCGGCATCCAGAACACCGTGGACGAGGTGGAGAAGACGCTCGCCGCCATCCGCTCCATGGCGTGAGTGGCCGGGCGGGCGTTATTGATGCGAGAACACCGGATTGGCCACGAGGTGCGGCGTCATGGGCTCAACCCGGGGTCCGTGGCACCCTCACCCCGTCCCTCTCCCGGAGGGCGAGGGGAATGGGGCGAAGTGGGAGGATTGGGGGCGCTTGGCTTCAGCTCCAGTCCGAGTGGACGAAGCCCGCTTCGGGCTTGTCCCGGCGCTGGTAGGTGTGTGCTCCGAAGGCGTCGCGCTGCGCCTGCGTCAGGTTCTGCGGCAGCTCCGCGCTCCGGTAGCTGTCGAAGTACGCCAGGCTCGCGCTGAACACCGGCGCCGGGATTCCCAGCCGCGCCGCTACCCCCACCGTGCGCCTCCACGCCGGCGCCATCTTCCCCAACACCGGCGCCAGGCTGTCCGCCAGCATCAGGTTCGACAGGTCCGGCTTCTTCTCGAAGGCCTCGCGCAACGGCGTGAGCAGCTTCGCGCGGATGATGCACCCCGCCCGCCAGATGCGCGCCATCTCCGCCAACGACACGTTCCACTTGTACTCGTTCGACGCCGCCTGGATGAGCCGCATCCCCTGCGCGTACGTCACCACCCTCGCCGCGTACAGCGCGTCATGCACCCACGCCGCCAGGTTCGTCTTCTCCTCCGCCGACAGGCCCTCGCCCCGCGGGCCCGGCAGCACGCGGCTCGCCGCCACGCGCTCGTCCTTCATCGAGGACAGGTTGCGCGCGTCCAGCGCCCCCGCGATCGACGGCACCGGCACCCCCAGGTCCAGCGACACCTGCACCGTCCACTTCCCCGTGCCCTTCTGGCCCGCCTTGTCCAACACCAGGTCCACCAGCGGCTTGCCCGTCTCCCCATCCTTCTTGCGCAGCACCTTGACCGTCGTCTCCAACAGGAAGGACTCGGCGATGCCCTCGTTCCACTTCGCGAAGAGGTCCGCCAGCTGCTCCGCCGGGAGTCCCAGCCCCCGGCGTAGGAGGTCGTACGTCTCCGCCAGCAGCTGCATGTCCGCGTACTCGATGCCGTTGTGCACCATCTTCACGAAGTGCCCCGCTCCATCCGGGCCCACGTGCGTGACGCACATCCCCGCCTCGCTCTTCGCCGCGATCGCCTCCAGCACCGGGCGCACCAGCGCGTACGCCTCGGCCGGGCCTCCCGGCATGATCGACGGGCCGTACCTCGCTCCCTCCTCTCCGCCCGACACCCCCACCCCCATGAAGTGCAGCCCCTTCGCCTTCCACGCCTCCTCGCGCTTGCGCGTGTCGTGGAACCAGGAGTTGCCACAGTCCAACACCACGTCCCCCGGCTGCAGCAGCGGCTCCAGCTTCTCCATCATCGAGTCCACCGCCGCCCCCGCCGTCACCATCAGCATGATGCGGCGCGGCCTCTCCAGCCCCGCCACGAAGTCCTCCAGCCTCGCGTGGCCCTTCAGGCTCTCGGGCGCTCCCTTCGTGCGCAACTCGTCGAAGCGCTCGGGATGCCGGTCCCACACCGCCACCCGGTACCCGTGGTCCGCCACGTTGAGCGCCAGGCTCTGCCCCATCACTCCCATCCCCGCCACTCCGAACTGCGCGTGTGCTGTGGTCATTGCGTTGACTCCTGTGCCCGCCGTGCGCTCACGGCGTCCAACCCTGGATTCTCGAACTGTTACTCCTGGCCCGCCGCTCCCCGGTCCATCATCCACTGCGCGTGCTCCACCTTCGCCGCCGGCAGGTCCTCGCCCGCCAGCACCCGGCGCACCATGTCCTGCTTGCCCGCCCCACTCACCAGCCCCAACACCTTCCTCGCCGAGCGCAGCACCGGCAGCGTCAGCGTCATCCTCCACGGCGGCGGCTTGGGGCCCACCACCGCCAGCACCCGCTGCTCCGTCTCCTTCAACGCCTCGTGCCCCGGGAAGAGCGACGCCGTGTGCCCGTCCTCCCCCATCCCCAGCACCACCACGTCCAGCACCGGCGGCAACCGCTGTGCGTAGTCGCGCGCCGCCTGCTCCCGGTCCGCCCGCTCTCCCTGCATCCGGAAGATTTGATGCGGCGGCACCCCCAGCGGCTTGAAGAGCGCCTCCTCCGCCAGCAGGTAGTTGCTCTCCGGGTGGTCCGGCGGCACGAAGCGCTCGTCCACGAAGTAGAAGTCCACCCGCTCCCACGGCACGTCCCGCTTCGCCAGCTCCCGGTACACCGGCCCCGGCGTGCTCCCGCCCGACAGCGCGAGGCTCGCCCGCTGCCCTCCCGCCACCGCCTCCACCAGCTGCCGCGCCACCCAGTCCGCCCCCGCCCTCCCCAGCTCCTCCTTCTCCACCACGATGGGCGCCGGCCTCATCCCTTCAGCTCCATCCACCGCCGCCCGTCCCGCCCCAGCAGCGCCGACGCCGCGTCCGGCCCCGCGCTCCCCGGCTCGTACGTGTGCAGCTCCCCGCCCTTGCCCGAGTCCAACGACTCGATGATGGGCGTCACCCACCCCCACGCCTGCTCCACGCTGTCCTGCCGCGCGAAGAGCGTCGTGTTGCCCCGCATGCAGTCCAACATCAGCCGCTCGTACGCCTCCGGCACCGGCTTGTGGAAGCTGTTGGAGTAGTCGAAGTCCATGGTGACTCCGGCGATGTTGATGTCCTCGCCCGGCACCTTCGACTCGAAGCTCAACGCAATCCCCTCGCGCGGCTGGATGCGCAGCGTGAGCACGTTGGGCTGCAACCGCTGGCACGTGTCGCTCGTGTTGAAGAGGCAGTGCGGCACGGACTTGTAGTGGATGGACACCTCCGTCACCCGCTTGCTCAGGCTCTTGCCCGCGCGCACGTAGAAGGGCACCCCCTGCCAACGCCACGTGTCCACGTATGTCTTCAGCGCCACGTACGTGGGCGTCCTCGAGTCCTTGGCCACCCCCTGCTCCTCCCGGTAGCCCCGGTACTGCCCCTGCACCACGTACTTCTGCACCTCGCTGCCCACCATGGGCCGCAGCGCGCGGAACACCTTGTTCTTCTCGTCCCGGATGTCCTCCGCCGCGAACGACACCGGCGGCTCCATCGCGCACAGCGCCAGCACCTGCAACAGGTGGTTCTGCACCATGTCCCGGATGACGCCCGTCTCGTCGTAGAAGCGCCCCCGCCCCTCCACCCCAATCTTCTCCGCCGCCGTTATCTCCACGTGGTCGATGTGCTGCCGGTTCCACAGCGGCTCGAAGATGGCGTTGGCGAAGCGGAAGACGAGGATGTTCTGCACCGTCTCCTTGCCCAGGTAATGGTCGATGCGGAAGATCTGCTTCTCGTCCAGCACCGCCGCCAGCGCCCGGTTGAGCTCCTTCGCCGTGGCCAGGTCCCTGCCGAAGGGCTTCTCGATGACGAGCCGCCTCCAGGGCCGCTTCACCTCGGCGTTCTCCCGGTACAACAGCCCGGAGCCGGACAGGCCCTCCAGCAGCGCGGGGAACGTGGAGGCCGGCGTGGCCAGGTAGTAGAGCTGGTTGCCCTGCGTCCCGAAGCGCTCGGCGATGCGGTCCAGGTGCTCGCGCAGGCGCTGGTAGGAGGCCGGGTCGTCATAGGCCCCCGTCATCATCTCCAGCTTCGAGGCGAGCCGCTCCCACGTGGCCTCGTCCAGCGGCTGCGTGCGGGCGAACTTCTTCAGCCCCTCCTTCACCTGCGCGCGGAACTGCTCCAGGTTGTGCTCCGAGCGGCTGAAGGCCACCACCGCGAACTGGTCGGGCAGGTTCCCCTGCCGCGCCAGCTCGAAGAGCGCCGGGAAGAGCTTGCGCTGCGCCAGGTCTCCCGTGGCTCCGAAGAGCACCATGAGGCAGGGGTCCGGCCTGCCCGCTCGCAGCAGTGGATCTCCCTCGCGGGGATGGGTCTCGATGTGTACGCCCTGCTCGTCCATGTCGCCCTCCGGAACGCGGATGCGGGGGAACATATGCGCTCGGCTCCTCGCGGGTGCATCAATCCTTCGTCACATGCCCCCTCCCAGCCGGCCGGGCCCGCCGTCCGGTGCCGGATGGGGGAGGGGCAACCGTTGGCCGGATGACGTGCCCGGCTCCCTTGTGCGGAGGGGGGACTGGGAGGGCGCGGGGGCTGGCACGGTACATTTCCAGACCCTTCCCCCCGGAGGCCTCGGGACCTCCGCTCCGAGAGTGTCGCCATGTATGAGTCCTCCCTTGCCCGGCAGGTGCTCGAGACCGTGCTCCAACAGGCCGTGTTCCACCGGGCCTCGCGCATCCGCGTGGTGCGTGGCTGGGTGGCGGAGACGGAGTCCCTGTCCCCCGAGCGGCTGTCCTCCCAGTTCGCCACCCACGCCCGGGGCACCCGCGCCGAGGGGGCCCGGCTCCTGCTGAACCTCATCCACGTGGAGGCGCGCTGCCGCACGTGCGGCCGCACCTACGCCCCCGAGCACCACCAGCTGCGCTGCCCCGTGTGTGGCAGCGGCGACGGCGAGCAGCTCGGACAGACGGGCCTGGCCGTCACCGCCATCGAGGTGGACTGAGCTTCCCACCGGGCTTCCCCTCCGGCTTCTCTAAAGACGTCCTGTGAAACAGGCCCTACCCGGTGCGTCCGGGGCCGCCACCCACCGGTCGGGTAACCTCACCGGCAGAGGTGGATAATGGATGCACGATGAGATGGCGGAGTGGGCGGTGGGCGGGCGCGTGGCCGGCTTCACCCTCGAGGGGAAGATCGCCACCGGCAGCTTCGGCACCGTCTTCAAGGCCTCCCGGGATGGGCGCCGCTTCGCCGTGAAGCTGGTGCGCATGGGCCCCCGGGGCGAGCGCGAGGTGGATGCGCTGCGCCGGGCCCAGTTCCCCAATGTCGTCAGCTTCCTGGGCTACAGCCTCTGGCCGGAGGACGCGCCGCGCTTCCTCGTGCTGGCCCTGGAGCTGGTGGAGGGCCGCCCACTGGACGTGTGGGTCCGCGAGGAGAACCCGTCCGCGCTCGAGCTGCTGGAGCGGGTGCTGCTGCCGCTGGCGGGCACCCTGGCGGACGTGCACGCCGCGGGCGTGGTGCACCGGGACGTGAAGGAAGCCAACATCGTCATGCGCGAGGCGGATGGGCAGCCGGTGCTGGTGGACTTCGGCGCCGCCGCGTACGAGGGCGCCCGGCGCCTGACGATGCAGCTGCCGCCCGGCACCCCGGAGTACCGCAGCCCCGAGGCGCTGCGCTTCGCGAAGCAGTGGGAGGGCGAGCCCTATCCCTT
Source organism: Archangium sp. (assembly GCF_057119385.1). NCBI lineage: Bacteria > Pseudomonadati > Myxococcota > Myxococcia > Myxococcales > Archangiaceae > Archangium > Archangium sp. The sequence continues at coordinate 49,213 of NZ_DBNGVP010000212.1, forward strand.
CGGCCCGGCGGATGACCTGTGGGCGCTGGGGGTGATGCTCTACTGGCTCCTCACGCGCGAGCTGCCCTTCGGCGACAGGAAGAACCCGGGCCTGGTGCGCGTCATCCTCGAGGAGACGCCCCCGGCCCCGCGGGTGCTCAACCCGCGCGTGCCCCCGGCGCTGGGCGCGCTGTGTCTGCGCATGCTGGAGAAGGCGCCCGAGGCCCGCTACCCGGACGCCGTGGCGCTCGAGGAAGCGCTGGAGGAAGCGCTGGAGGCCGCGGCGGCCCAGGCCGATGACTCCTGGCGCGCGCCGCTGTTTCCCGCGCTGGAGAAGCGCTCCGAGCCCACCCGTCCGGTGGAACGGCGGTGGCGATGGGCCGTGGGGCTCGGGCTCGGCGCCGCCGTGCTGGGGGGCGTCCTGTGGGCGGCCTCCGGGAGTCCCAAGGCCACCCAGCGTCCCGCGTCCACCCTGCCTCTCCCGTCTCAGCAGGCTGTCCCACGCCAGGAAGTCGCGTCCGCTCACTCGACGGGAGACGTTGGCCAGGGCGCGGCTTCCGAGGCGTCACCCACTCCCACGTCCGTCGCCCGTGCGACGAAACGAAGCGAGGAACCCGCCATGAAGAAATCCCAGACGACCCGCTCCCTGCTCGCCGCCGGCTGCCTCGCTGGCTCCGGCTGTGCGAGCGGCCCGCCGCAGCGCCCGCCTCCCGCACCGGCCGAGTGCCCGCCCGGCGCCGCCGCCACCCGCGAGCGGTTCCAGATTCCCGCGGGAGAGGAGCAGCCCACCATCTTCCCCGCCTTCTGGAGCACCCGGATCGCCGTCATCCGCGAGGGCGAGGTCACCGTCGAGATGCTGGGCACCTGGGGAAAGCTGCCGGAGCACACCCGCTTCCGGGGCCAGGCCATCTTCGGGAAGGGGCGGGTCTATGGCCGCTTCAGCGAGGCCCTCCTGCCGGGAGGGGAGATCGTGCCCGTCTGCCTGGAGTGGGTGTCCACCTCGGGCGTTGGCTGGGAGATGGAACCGGGGAGTACGGCGAAGGAAGCGCGCATCTGGTGGGATCCGCGCGTCATGTCCGTGTTCAGCTTCCGCTAGTCCCCGCGCTGGAGGCCGTCTTCCGTGCTCCCATCCCCGCCCTGGTCCCTCCTGACACTGCTGTCCCTTCAAGGCGCCGCCGTCGTGGAGCCACGCCCGGTGGCCCGCTGCGAGGACGTCCAGCGCATCGAGCTGGCACTCGAGCCCACCGCCGCGGCCCGGGAGATCTGTGTCAGTCCGGGGCTCACGACGAGCCTGCACTTCGACGCTCCCGCCAGCGTGGAGCTGCAGGACGAGGTGCACTTCGAGGAGGTGGTGCGTGACCGCAAGCTGCTCACGGTGATGCCCCCCCCGGAGATGAGCGCGGGGGAGCGGTTGCGGCTCACGGTCCGCTTCGAGGGAGAACCGGCCTCGAGTGGCATCACGTTGATGCTGGTGGGCCATTCGGGACAGGCGACGCATCAGGTGGAGGTGTCGCGCGACGCGCGCACCCGGGAGTCGCTCCGGCGGGAATTGCTCCAGGAGCGTGCCAGGACGGCGCAACTGCGCGAAGCACTGGCGCGAACCCAGGCCCTGCTCGAGCAGTCAGGGGGACTGCGGAGCCTCATCGCGAGCAAGACGGTGGGGCGCAGCGGAGTCCAGGCCCAGATGCTCAAACTGGACTTGCCCGGGCCGCCGGAAGGGGGACTCTCCTGGGGGAGTGGGAACAGCTACCGTTCCAACAAGAGCGTGGCGGCGGAGGTGTGGCTGCTCAACTCCGGGCCGGAGCCGTGGCGGGTGGCCGGAGGCTCGCTGGTGGACGCGCGGGGCGTGGAGATGAAGGGGTTGAAGTTCCGGCAGGACGAAGACATCGAACCCGGCCAGCTCAAGCCCGTCATCGTGGAGGTGGATGCGTCCTACGCGCAGGCTCGCGGTGAGTTGACGCTGACGCTGTGGGACGAGCGGGGCCGCACCATTACGTTGCCCAAGGTCACCTTCCCGTAGACGGGGTTCCGGGACGGGCATGGTTCCCCAATGGCTATTGAATCCTCCACATCCCCGCGCTTCTTCGTTTTGAAGCATGAAAGAGGGGGGAGTCACGACGTCGACTTCACCAGCAGCGACAACAATGTAGGCGAAGCATCGAGATGCCCGCAGTGTGGAGACTTCATCGGCTCGCTGCCGTGGTTGCCACCCTACCGCGGTACATTGGAACTTTACGGAAAGGACCCTGGCGATTTCGTCAGGGGCGTCGGTGATGAAGTCCTCATCAGCGAGCGTCTGGTTGACGCCTTTCGTGCGGAGGGGCTCACTGGCTTGCGAGGTTGCCATCCAGTGGAAGTGCTGCGAGTACGCAGGCAGCGCCGTGGCCCCAAGACACCCACGACACCCAGGTACTTCGTGGTCACTCCCGTCTTTGGCAGTGCGGCAGTAGACGAACACCGCAGCCGTATCCGGCGCTCCTCGCCCATCACTTGTCACTGGTGCCGTGAGACTGGAGTGGACTCCATCCACGGGGTGGTTCTCGAGCAGGGCAGCTGGAATGGCGATGACATTTTTACCGCCCGCGGTCTGTCCGGCACCATCGTCGTCTCCGAGCGCTTCGCGGACTTCGTGGCCCGGCATGGCTTCACCAACATGAAGCTGACGCCCACGGAGCAGTACACGTGGGATCCCCTGCGGCGCGGCCCGCCGTCCCCGGTGACCGGCGGACAGGCTTGAGACGCTCCACTGGGCACCGCGGCAACGGAGGGTACGCACCGCGTCCGGCTCACCAGGTGCCGACGCCCAGGTGCAGCCCGCCGCGGGCCTCTATTTCCTCCAGCAGCGCGGAGCCGCCGAGCGCCAGGCCATAGGCGGGCATGGACTCGGTGACGAGCCGGCCGTCGTCGCGGGCGAGGTACGTCACCGGGGCGGCGAGGCGGGAGAAGCCAGAGGCGCGCAGCAGCTTCTCCGCGGCGCGGTTGAGGAGGAATGCGAGGGCGAGCTCCACGCCGCGCTCGGCGAGCAGTGCCAGCACGCGCTGGGTGAGGAGCGTGCCCAGTCCCCGCCGCTGGTGCTCGGGCGCCACGGCGATGCCCAGGCCCGCCACCTTCACCATGCGGCCGCCCAGCATCACCTCGCGGAAGGTGACGGTGCGGAAGCCCGCGAGCGCTCCGCCCCGCCGCACCGTCACCACCAGGTCCGGCCGCGTGTCGTAGTAGTAGCGGCCCCGCACCGAGTCCTCTCCCGGGAAGCAGCGGGCCACCAGCGCGCACAGCTCCGCCTCCAGCCCGGGCGGCAGCTCCCGGGTGTCGTGCACCTCGAGCGACGCGTCCCCGCTCGCGGCGGGCCGGGCCCTCCCGCGCGCCTTCACCGTCTCGTTGTAGAGCACCACCTTGTGCAGCTCCACGGTGCCGCCGAAGACGGAGAGGCACAGCAAGTCGCGCAGCATCCCCTCGGCGCCCTCGCCCCGGCGCAGGCCCTTGCCCCCGAGAATGCGGATGAGGCCCTGGGCCGCGTCCACCGCCGTCTCCACGCCGTGCAGCTTGATGATGGAGAGGGTGCCGAACACGTCCTCGCCCCGCGCGAGCGCGCCGAGCGTCGAGTCCAGCAGCGCCTCCAGCGTCTCCTCGGCCACGCGCATGCGCACCAGCCGCTCTTGAATGTACTGGTGGCGCCCCAGGGGCTCGCCGAAGGTGCGGCGCGACTGCGCGTGGGCCATTCCCCGCTCCAGGCAGCGGCGCACCGCCGCGAGGTACAGCACGCCGGTGAGCAGCCGCTCCTCGGTGAAGGTGGCGCGGAACAGGCGCACGCCGTCCCCCAGCTCGCCGAGCCGTGCGTCCTCGGGCAGCACCACCCGGCGGGCGATGAGGTTGCCGGTGGCGGAGGTGGCCAGGCCCGTGAGGTCCGTCACCGGGCGCAGGTGCACGCCCGGCCACGCCGTCTCCACCAGGAAGAGGTTCACCGCGTGGGCCGGAGGCACGCCGCCCAGCCGCGCGGAGACGATGGCCAGGTCCGCCGGCCCCACGTTGGTGATGCTGCACTTGCGCGCGTCCAGCTGCGGGCCCTCGGGCGTGGGCACCACGCGCGCGCGCAGGGCGAGGATGTCCGTGCCCGCGCGCGGCTCGGTGTTGGCCACCGCGCCCACCCACTCGCCGGACAGCAGCCGGGGCAGGTGCCGTGCGTGCTGGGCCTCCGTGCCGGCCCGGGCCAGCAGCCGCACGCAGACGAGGTGCGTGAGCAGCGAGGTGGCAAGCCCGAGGTCTCCCGAGCCCGCCGCGAAGCCCGCGAGCGCATGCACCGCGCCTGGCAGCCCCTCGCCCCCCATGGAGGGTTCCAGGGCCCCGCGGAACATGCCCGCCTCGCCGAGCCACCGGAACGCCGCGCGATCGAAACCCGGGGCCGCCGCCGCGCCCTTGCGCCGCTGACGGCCCTGCTTCGTGCGCTCGGTGCGGTAGTGCTCACCCAGGGTTCGGAACCGCTCGTGAAGCGCGCTCCTCATACCGGCCTCCTGTCGAGGCCGATTCTACACCCGGGCGGTGCCCTGGCCGGAGGCCCCAGGGCGTCAGGCCTTCGCCAGCGCCTGCTCCAGGCGAGCGGCCTCCTGCCGCACCTCGTCCGTCTCGGGCAGGGGCAGGGCCAGCACCTTCTTCACCTGCTCGCGCGCCTTGGCCTGCTGTCCCGCCCGCGCGAAGGCCAGGGCGAGGTTGAGCTGGGGCTCGGGCTGCTGGGGGGCTCGCCGGACGGCCTCCTCCAGCACGGTGAGGGCGCGGGTGAGGTGTTGCGGCTCGTCCTCCTCGGACATGCGCAGCAGCAGCTGGCCGAGGTTGTTGGCGGCGCGCCAGCCGTCCGGCGCCAGGCCCATGCCCGCCTCGTAGGCCGCCACCGCCTTGTCGTACGCGGGCGGCTCCTCCGCCTCGTAGCAGGTGGCCTCCGCCATCTTCAGGGCCTCGGTGGCCAGGCCCAGCGAGTCCATGGTGCGGCACAGGTGCAGCACCTGCGGGTACTGGCCGCGCGCCAGCATGAGCTGCGCCAGGTTGGCCTGCGCGTCCGGGTCCCTGGGCCGGCTCGCCGCCAGCGCCGAGGCCGCCTTGTACGAGGCGTTCACGTCGCGCAGCGCCATGCTCAGCACGGTGAGGGAGCCGAGCAGGCGCGGGTGGCGGGGAATCTCCTTGAGGCCCTGCTCCAGCACGCGCCTGGCCCCCGGCAGATCATCCCGCGACGCGAGCGCGTGCGACAGGCCGAGGTACGCGGGCAGGAAGCGGGGGTGCTGCGAGAGCACCTGCCGCAGCGTGGCGAGCCCCTCCGCGTCCTTGCCCGCCTCCAGCTGCACCTGCCCCAGCCGGTAGCGGTAGACGGAGTTGTCCGGAGCGAGCTGCGCGGCCTTGGCGAGCGACTCCAGCGCCTGCTCCGCCTTGTCCTGCTTGATGAGCATCATCCCGCGGCCGAAGTGGGCCTCGGCGCGCTTGGGCTCCTTGGCCATCACCTGCTGGTAGGCCTTGAGGGCCACGTCCAGCTGGCCCTTCTGGGCGGCGACCGTCGCGCGCAGCAGCAGGGTGTCCCCGGTGGGGCCCTGGGCCTCGGCCTTGGCGATGAGCTCCTCGCCCTGGGGCAGATTGCCCTGCAACAGGGCCAGCTTGGCCAGGACGACGAGGGCGTCCCGGTTCGCCGGCTGGCGGGCGAGCACCTTCTTCGCCTCCGCATGGGCCTGGGCCAGCTGCCCCGCCGCGAGGAGCTTCTCGAGAGGATTCATGGTGGGTGAGTGTCCCCCAGGGCCCGGGGGCTGTCGAGCGTGGGCTGGAAACGCGAAGGGCCCCGCCGAAGCGAGGCCCCTGGGAACAGCGGTCAGCGCGAGGAACTACCAGGAGGTGACGAAGTCCTTCACGCCCTCGGCGGCGTCCTTGATGCCACCGCCGATGTCCTTCACGGTGTCCACGGCCTTGCCCACGTCCAGCTCCACGCCGAACTCCACGCTGCCGCCGATGCCCAGCGCGGCGCCCACGTCGAAGTTGGCCGACAGCTTGCCGTCCTGCAGGCCCACGTTGGCCTCGAACTCGGCGCCGATACCGGCGAAGGCCTCCGCGCCCACCGTGGCGGAGGCGGGACCGACCTGCTGCGTCACCTCGGCGCTGGCGCGGGCCCCGGCGAACGCCTCGCCGCCCACGTTGGCCGCCACGTCACCGTGGAGCGGATCCACCACCACCTGGCCCTGCACGCTGGCCTCGGCGCCCACGTTGCCCTGCGCCTGCCACGTGGTCTTCCCCACGGGGCTGTCCACGTGGCCCTCGACGGAGCCGCGCACCAGGTCCGCCTTGGCCTCGGCGCCGCCGGACGCAATCACCTTGCCGTTGGCGGGGTCGAACGCCACCGAGCCGTTGGCGCTGGCGCCGGCCGTGAGGGCCTGGCCCTCCACCGTGTTGTGGAAGGAGCCGTTCACGTCACCCGAGGTGTGCGAGCCCTGGAAGGCCGCCCACTCCTTGCCCACGTTGCCGGAGACCAGCTCCTGCTCGTAGCCGCTCGTCTCCAGCGTCTTCTGGATGGACGTCTGGCCGGGGCTGTGGGTCTGCGTGGTGCTGGTGGTGCGGCGCTGGCCGTCGATCAGCCCCTGCTCGTGCGGGTTGAGCGTCTCGCCACGCTTCTGCCTGGCGACGGCGGCGTCGAGCTCCGCCTGGCGCTGCGGGTTGTTGTCCGCGCGGAAGTCCCGCTGCACCTCGCGGTACGCCTGATTGCGCTCCGCACCGGGCTCGGCGCGGGTCTGCGACACGGGGCGGTAGCGGTTGAACTCAGCGGAACGCGAGATCGAGGTCATGGCGGGGGCTCCGGGGGATTCTGGCGAGTGCGGCGTTGAAGGGGTTATCGGCGGGGCCTAAAAGAAGTTTCCTGGAGACTTATTTTCCGTGGATCTTCCCGGGGCTATTCCGGGTCCTCCCCAGGGATTCCGGGCACATAGCGCCCCGGGGCCAGGATTCCGGCGGGATCAACGGCCCGCTTCAGCCGCCGCAGGAGCGCGAGCGAGTCATCCCCCGTGGGCAGGGAGTCCTCCGCGGACTGGAGGCCCAGCCGGGTGGGGTAGTAGCCGGCGGTGGTCAGTTCGCGTGCCAGCGCCCGGTAGCAGGCCAGGGCGCGCTCGTCCTCGCCGCGCTTGTCGCGATCAAAGGCGAGGGCCACCACGAGGTACAGGCAGCGGGCGGAGTGGGCGAGCAGTGCCAGGTTGGGCTCGAAGCCGAACATGCGCGGGAGGCGGTCCGCGATGGCCACGGCGCGCCAGGCCTCCTCGCCGGTGAAGGGCAGGGCCACCGAGCACCAGATGAAGCCGCAGCGGTCCCGGTCCGGGTGGGGCTCGTCCGGCCTGGGCGTGCGCTTGCGCCAGTAAGTCATGGACAGGTTGATGTCCGTGGGGACGCCCTGGAAGGGGCTTTCTCCGTCCACGGGGGGAGGCGAGAGGCGCAGCGGACGCGGCAGTCCCTCGAGCGCGGCGGCCAGCCTCCGCTCCAGCACCGCGCCCATGTCCACGTCCGGAGCGTGGAGGGCCCCGCTGATGGCCCAGCGGCCGAAGCCCTCGCGGAACTGGTCCAGGAGGAAGGCGGGCAGGGGCGTGCGCCCACGGGTGGCGGCATACGGGTACTGCTGCGCGATGCTGAGCGCCTTGATGTCGTTCCAGAAGAAGAAGCTGCTGCGCAGCGTGCCGTCCAGCGCGAGCTCCTGGAGCCTGTCCAGCCGCTCGAAGAGCTGCGCGTCCTCGTCCACGGAGATGAAGAACTCGCGCAGGTAGGGCTGTTTGCGCGCGAGCCAGAACGTCATGCGCGTCACCACGCCCAGCGAGGACTGGCTGAAGAGCCCGTCCAGCGAGGGGCCCACGCCCCAGCGGAACACGGGGGCGGCCCGGGCGCCCGGGAAGCGCGCCAGCCCCGTCTCCACCCGCTCGCCCGTGGGAAGCACCACCTCCAGGGCACACACGTGTTGGAAGATGTCCGCGTGTGGCCCGCGCCCGTCCCCGCGCTCGAGCGCGTTGCCCACCATGCTCGCGTCCGGAGAGCCGCCAATGGAGGTGATGAAGGTCCGCGAGCCCTGGGCCCGCAGCCACGCATGGGCCTGGCGGAAGGTGACGCCGGGCTCCACGGTGAGGTACGCGAGCTTCTCGTCGTGGGCGAGGATGCGGTTCATCCGGCCCAGCTCCATCAACACGCTGCCGTCCCGGGGCGGCACGCGCGAGCCGTAGCCCCAGTTGCGTCCGGTGCTCACCGGGTAGACGGGGACGCGGTGCTCCTGGGCGATGCGCAGACAGGCCTGGACCTCGGCGGTGCTCGCCGGGCGGAGGATGGCGGGGATGCGCTGGGTGGTGGCGAAGGTGGCCGTCTCCGCGGCCGCGAGCGCCTCCGGCTCGGTGACGACGTGCTCTTCGCCCAGCGCGGAGCGCCATGCGGCCAGGGCGGACTCCCGCGCGCTCATGGGCGCCTCCCGGACGGAGAGGGGAACGAGGGCGGGGGGCCTGGCTTCCGGTGATGGGCTCTCACGTGCCCCAGTATGCCAGACGCTGCGAGAGGGGCCGCATGGGCTACGAGTGCGTCGCGGTGTCTCCGCGTCATTGATACAAGGGCAGGGGATGAACAGACTCCTCCCGCTCCGTTCCCTGCTGTCGCTGTTGCTCTCCGCGCTCCTGCTGGCCGCGTGCGCCACGGCTTCACCCGCGGTGCGTGAGCGGGAGCGCGCGGAGCAGGGCGCCACGGTTTCCCCACCAGGCCCCCAACTCCTCGCTCCGTGACCGCCGAGGATGGAGACACGAACGCATGAAGTTCTATCGACTCGAGCGAGACCCTTCGCCGCGCTACACGGGTTATCTGAACGCCGCGCACAGGTTGGGGTTACCCGGTCTGGAGCCCTGCCCGACATGCAGATGCGGAGGGGCGGGGGCGGGCCTCGAATACCCGTGCGTGGACCTGTCCAGCCTGCCACCGCACGAGTTGAAGAAGCTGTCCGATCCCTGGCCCGTTCCACTCGAGGAGATCAAGCGGCTGCGGGAGGTGGTGCGCCCGTTGGTCCCCAAGGACGCGATGCTGGAGCCAGGAACACTGTTCGGGCCCCTGGAAGGCACCGGGGTGGGCTACTTCGGCCAGCTGGACCTGTATATGCCCTGGGCGCTGTGTCTGCGCCGTGAGGCGTTGGAGCGCTTGCGGGAAGCGGGCGTGCGGGGTTTGCAGGGGTGCCCCACTCGCATCCGCTTCCGCACCAAACATGCCCCCACGTTGCTCGAGATGCAGATGGAACTGCATGGCCAGCTCCACCCCGACTGCCTGCCGCCAGACCTCCGGCCCCCATGCCCCACCTGCGGGAATGACTTCCTCACCTGTCCGGACCCCATCATCCTCGACGCCGCCTCGCTTCCCCCGGAGCCCGACCTCTTCCGTTTGAGGCAGGGGGCGACGCTCATCGTCGCCAATGAGCGCTTCGTGGAGACGGTGCGGCGCCTGGAACTGGATGGGGTGATCTTCCAGGAGCTGGAGGTCCGCTGACGCGTGCGGCTCAGTTCACGGTGAACTCGCGCGACGTGCCGCTGTAGGCGCGGATGAGCCCGTCCCAGCCGGACTTCCAGTCGCCGTCATGGCGGATGCGGTAGGTGCCCGGCACCGTGTCCGCCGGAATCGTCCACTCGGTGGTGACGTGCGAGCAGCCGAAGGTGGGAGCGCAGTCGTAGCGCTGCCAGCGGTACTTCGTCTCCCAGTCCCAGTCGTTGGCCACCGTCACCCACGAGGTGCCCGACTTGCGCTGCACCTGCAGGAAGCTGCCCTGGCGGCGGAGGTTGTTCTTCGGGTGGCCACCCCAGAACTTCACGCTCACCGTCTGGCCCCGCGTGTAGCTGGCGAGCGCGTTCGTCACCACGCTGCCGAAGCTCACCAGCAGCGGCTTGTCGTCGTACACCACGCCCGTCTGCACCGTGGACTGGTTGTTGCGCAGGTCTCTCGGCGTGGGGCCCGTGGCTACCGTGGCGCCCGTGCGCAGGGCCACCGCCAGCTTGTCCACCTCCTGCTGCACCGCCGCGAGCGTCCACGGGCCGAAGTGCGTGGAGGCGCCCTCGTAGTCCTGCTTCGCGTACTCCTCGCGCGTGGCCAGGTAGCCCGCGTAGGCGTTGGACAGGCCGGCGATGAGCACCTGGTCCACCCCCACGGAGGACAGCTGCGCGAGCACCTGCTGCCGCACCCGCCGCCCCGCCATGGTGGTGGGCTCGAAGGGCAGCCCCACCAGCGCCACGTTGCCCAGCCGCACCACCTGCAACGGCAGCACCTCGGGCGTCCACGGGTAGGGCGTCAGGGTGCCCATCTCCAGGACGATGGGCTTCTCCCCCTGGCACGGCGTGGCGGAGAGGGCGCAGTTGAAGACGCTCCACGCGTCGTCGAGGCTCTCGCAGGTGGAGCCCTCGTAGCCGTAGCCCGGGCCGTCCTCGGCGCCCGCCAGCATGGAGTCGCCAATGGCCGCCTCGCAGGTGGTGCGCCACACGCCATCCGTGTACGCGGGCGCCACCTGCACCGAGTCCATCGCCACGTACGCGTGCCGGAAGTCCACCCCGCCCGTCAGCGGCGCCGAGGCCGTGTCATAGAGCGTCTTCGCCAGGTTGTACTGCTTGCGCGCGGAGAGCTCCGTGCTCTCGAAGTCGTTGGCGCCGCCGCCGTTGGTGCCACCGTAGATGTTGGGCGTCACGTCGCCCTCGTTGCTCTGCGCGAAGGCCGCCACGAAGGTGCGCTGCGCGGTGTAGCTCGTCCCCTTGAGCTTCTCGAAGAGGTAGGAGGCGTAGCCCTTGTTGTCGCCGCTGATGAGCAGGTTGTCGTTGCCCATGGACGTGGCGTGCACGGCGAACCAGTTGATGAGGCCCACCTCGCTCCCGTCATCCCCTCGCAGCCGCAGCAGCGTCATGCGCTTGTCCGTGTCGTAGCTGTACTGCGCACGCTCGGTGGCCGGGTTGCGCAGGTAGGCCTCGGGGGAGCGGTTGATGCTCGCGTCGAGCAGGTCTCCGGAGGCGACGCGGATGGTGCCGGGCGCCAGGTTGTCGTGGGCGCGGACGATGGACTGGAAGATGCCGTCCACGATGGCGTCGAAGCCCTGCTTGTCGTAGCCGAGGATGGTGAGGTTGTAGAGCGCGTAGTGCGAGTGCCCACCGGGCCCCGAGTGCGTGTGCGTGGCGCTCAGCAGCACGTTGTCGTCCGTGTAGAGGGTGCCGTACCGGGCGCGCAGCTTCTCCACCACCTGCTGCCGCACACCCTGGAAGACCTGGCCCAGGTCCGCGCTCACGAACACCGCGCGCTTGCCGTTGCAGGGCGAGGCGATGACGAAGGCGCGCGAGCGCAGGCGCTGGTGGATGCCCGCCGTCTTCTGGTCCACCATGGCGTAGCCCATCATGCCGATCTCCGCCGCCGGGCCGGTGATGTCATGGATGCCCGCGCCAATCTGGAAGCTCTGGTTGGCCGAGCACGGGTCGGCGAGCGCGGCGCTCCGCGTGGAGAGGGAGTCCTCGTCCGGTGACTGCGTGTCGCAGGCACCCAGGGCGAGCGCGAGCACCACGGCTGCCAGCAGGCGGGGGGATGTGAAGAGACGTCGTTGCATGGGGGGCTCCTGTGTTGGGATTCGGAGATTGTCGGCGGGAGTCTGCCCCGGTTGCCGCCCTCTTCGATTGGTGCGGTGCGTCGAAGGGGAGGGTTTTGTCCGCGACAATGAAGCCGCCTCCGGCCCGCGAGCGCTGGCCGCTCATCGGCCACATCTCCGCGGACTTCTACGGCGAGGGCTCCAGCGGCGGTGACTTCCGCCTCTCCGGCAACCTGCTCGTGACGCCGGTGCGCTCCGTCACGTTCGGCGCGGAGCTGCTCTTCGGGCGGCGGGAGAACGAGGACTGCGCCGGGGACACCGCCGTGCGGCTCATCTTCTCCACCCGCGTCTTCTACTGAGCCGTTACCGGGCCATCAGCGTCCGGTGCACGCGGCCCACGGCGGTGATGAGCTGCTCCACCTCGTCCCAGGTGTTGGCCACGGTGGGCGTGGCACGCAGCACGCCCTTGTCTCGCGGCACCAGCGGGTAGCCCTGCAGCGTCACGTTGATGCCCTCCTCGAAGAGCAGCTGCCCGCCGCGCTCCACGTTCTCCGCGCTCCCCACGTAGGCGCTGACGATGGGGAACGCCGTGTCGTTGTCCGTGGGAATGCCCCGCTCGCGGTAGGTGTCGAGGATGGCGCGCGTGTACTCGTGGAGGGTGCGGCGCCACGTGTCGCCCTCGCGGGCGTTGAGCTCCAGCCCGGCCAGCGCCGTGGCCAGCGAGGCCGTGGGCACAGGCCCCGACACACCAGGTAGCTCGTCACGTTGCACTTGAGGAAGGGCTTGAGCTTCCTCGGGCAGCCGATGAAGGCCGCCAGCGACGAGTAGGCCTTGGACAGCCCCGACACGTAGAGGACGTTGTCGTAGGTGAGCCCCAGGTGGCGGATGACGCCGTTGCCCTTGCGGCCGTACGGGTGCTCGGGCGAGGGGCTCTCTCCCAGCACACCGAAGCCGTGCGCGTCGTCCACGTAGACGATGGCGTCGTGCGCGCGGGCGATCTCCAGGATGCGCCCCAGCTCCGGCAACCGCCCCGTGGTGGACAGCACCCCGTCCACCACCACCAGCCGCACCGTGGCGCCCGCGTGCGCCGCCAGCCCCGCCTCCAGCGTCGAGAGGTCCTCATGGCGGAAGCTGGTGAGCGTGGCCCCCATGTCCCGCGCCAGCCGGCAGCCGTCATGGTTGACCTTGTGCACCACCTTGTCCGCGAAGATGGCCGCCCCCTTGCCCGTGAGCGCCGGGATGAGGCCAATGCCAATGAGGCTGATGGTGGGCAGCACCAGCGCGTCCTCCGTGCCCAGCAGCGCGGCGAGCTCCGCCTCCAGCCGCTCGTACAGCTCGGGGCTGCAGCACATGCGCGCCCAGGAGGGGTGCGTGCCCCACTCGCGCACCGCCGGGCCGATGGCCTCCATCACCTCGGGCCTCAGGTCCAGCCCCAGGTAGTTGCACGAGGCGAAGTCCGTCAGCCACTTCCCCCGCACCCGCACCTTCCGGCCCCGGATGGCCGTGGCCACGTTGTCGTACAGGCCACTGCGCTGCAGCAGCTCGTACACCTCGCGGTTCTTCCGGCTCAGCACCCGGTCGATGGCCTGGTCGAAGACGTCGCTCATGAAATCCTCCGGGCCCGTTATGACATCAGCCCTGACGCCGCGCCCGGCCCAGGGCTCCGTCGATGATGAGGCCGAGAAAGGCCGCGTAGGTCAGGCCCGCCTCCTTCGCGGCCAGCACGCAGGGGGCGCTCGGGGCCAGGTACGAGTTGGGGGTGATGTCAATGAGCAGGGGGACTCCGCCCGCCTCCAGCCGGAACTCCACCCGGCCCCAGTCCCGGCCTCCCGCGAGCCCGAAGGCCCTCACGCACAGCTCCTCCACCGTCTCGCGGCGGCGCCACGGTGAGGCCGGTTGCCGCCGGGGCACCGGCCTGCTCCACCGCGCGTCCCGCTCGAGCAGCGGTGTGTCTCCGGACAGGCCCGGCGCCGTGAACCACTTCGTGTCGAAGGTGCGCATCCGCAGGTAGCCCTCGGGCAGGTCCCCGAAGGTCTGCTCCATCACCGGCAGCGCCCGGAGCGGGTCTCCCGCCACCGACACGTAGAACTCGCGGCCCTCCACGTACTCCTCCACCAGCACCGGGCCGCCGAAACGGCCGAGCAGGTGCCGCGCCCGCGCCCGGACCTCGGCGTCGTTCCACGCCACGCTCGCCGCCTCCAGGCCGATGGAGGCGTGCTCCCCGCAGGGCTTGAGGACGACGGGAGGCTCCAGCGTCAGCGTGAAGCCCTCCGTCTCCGCCGCGTCGTGGATGCACTGGAAGCGCGGCGTGGGCACGCCCTCGCTCGCCAGCAGCGCCTTGAGGGCATGCTTGCTCTTCGTGAGGGCCAGACCCTTCGCGTCCGCGCCCGTATACGGAATGGCCAGCGCGTCGAGCACGGTGGGCACCAGCAGTGCCGGTGCGCCCTCGCCGCCGAGCGTGTCACACAGGTTGAAGACGAGCGGCGGACGCTCTCGGGCCAGGGCGTGCAGGGACTCGAGTGCGTTCGCGTCCAGCGCCAGCGGAGTGGCCGGGCGGCCCGCCTGGGTGAGCGCCCTGGCGAGCGGGAAGGCATCGGAGTTCTGCTTCAGCCGCTCGAGGTCCGGCGCGTACGGGTGGAGCGGATTGTGGCGCGTGAGGACGGTGGCGGCCTCCACGTCGTAGGCCACGCGCAGCGGAGGGCTCGGGGGAGACATGGCGCGCTCCCCCTACTGCTTGAGCGCGGCCCGGGTGCCGCCGTCCGTGCCGGTGCCGCCGTCGGTGTCGCGGATGACGTGGAGCATCTCACCGCGCTTGATGCCGCCGCCCTTGCCGAACCTGCGGAACCGCTCCGTCTCCAGCCGCTCCTTGGCGAGCTGCTGGCGGCGCTGGCCCGCGATGTCCTTGGGCACCGGGCCCATCGCCAGGGCCTCGTCCGCCGCCCGCTCCTCGAGTGTCCTCTCGATGCCCGCGTCCCGCAGCGCCGCGTCCTCCTGCAACTGCTGCATGCGCTGCGCGTAGAGTTGACGGCGCTGCTCCGCGTAGTCCTCGGAGGCGCTTCCCGCGTCCTCGGGCTCGACGGACGCGTCCGCCCGGGCCTGCCAGCCCTCGGGGGCGGGGATGGGCCGCGGGAAGAGGCTCGCGCGCTCCTCGGGCGACAGCCCCCGGACGCTGGAGCCCTTGCTCGTGTCCTCTCCCTTCAGCCGCTGGATGAGCGTCGGGCCGTCCTCGTCCGGCGCTTCGCCCGGGGCGGAAGCGTCCTGGGTGCAGCCCATGGCACCCATGAGCGCGACGAGCGGAAGGGGAGAGCGGACCATGCGCCGAGCGTACGTCAGGCCATGCGCCACCGGCCAGCCCACCCGTGGGTGCTCACGCGGGCGGCTGCTCCTCGGGGGGAAGCTGGAGGGGCTCGATGCGGGAGAAGGCGTCGAGGATGGCCTGGATGATGGCGCTCCTCCCGGTGAAGAAGGCGCTGATGTGTCCCCCCGTCAGGTAGCGCAGCTCCGCCCCGCGCCAGTGCTGCAGCAGGCGCAGGGTGGAGGCGGAGGGGACGAAGCCATCCCGGCGCGCGGCCAGGAGGATGGCGCGGCGCGGGTGGGCCAGGGGCGGCAGCGCGGTGGTGGCCGCCGCCGAGAGCAGCTCGGCCAGCCGCTGGCGCGCCGCCTCGGGGCCACCGGTGGTGCGGCCCAGCGCCTCCCAGTCGGGGACGGCGGACAGCACGCCCTCGGTGAAGACGGGCGCCGACGAGTGCGCCGCCGCCAGGGGAATGACGGCCGCGGGCAGGGGGAACATGGCGGCGGCATAGGCGGCGATGCTGCCCCCCATGCTGTAGCCGGAGATGCCCACCTTGGGGTGGCCCGTGGCCAGCAGCCATCCGAGCACCGCCGTCGCCTCCACCGCCGTGGCGCGGAACATGAGCAGCAGGTCCACCACCGTGCGCACCGCCGGGCCCTTCTGTCCGGGCGGGCGGCGCGAACCGTAGTAGGGATTCTCCAGCAGCAGCGCGCCCACGCCCTCGCGGGCCAGCTCCTTCGCGATGAAGCGGCGCAGGCCGAAGCCCTCGTCCCCGGAAGCGGCCAGGAAGACGCACACCGGCGGACGGGGGCCCGCGTCATGGGGCAGCAGCAGCTGGAAGCGCGCCTCCCGGCAGGCCTCGGGCAGCGAGCCCACGGCGGCGGGGCTGGGGAAGCGGCCCTCCTGCACGAGCAGGTGCCCCTCGCGCCGGGCCGGGCGCACCGTCACCTCGGACAGCTCGGGGAAGGCGAAGCCCTGGGGGCCCCGGGTGAGCTTCTCCAACAGCGCGTTGGAGCCCCAGCCGTCCTCGAAGAAGCGGGGCTGGCGCGCCACGGTGAATCTCGCGGCGAGCGCGTCCAACCAGTGCATGCGATTCATTCTCTTGGGACTCCCGGGGAATGCCGCCCGGCATCCTCGCCGCGTCCGGGCGGCATTCCAACCGGAAGTACCGGGTTACCGCTGCTCGAGGGCGGTGGCGGGCACCGGCTCGGGCGCGTCCGCCACGGACTCCAGCGTGTCGGCCGGGGGCACCGGCTTCTGGTCGCGCAGGAACTCGGGCAGTTGCTTGGGGTCGTACGTGGGGCCCTGGGGGGCGTCCGCGGACATCGCCGAGACACCGGAGGGCGCGGCCACCGCGGCGGGCAGCGTCTTCGTCAGCGTGAGGCTGTCGCGCACGGTGCCGCTCGAGGTGATGAACTTCGTGGTCAGCGTGCCGCCGTCCACCACCACATCCAGGTAGCCCACGTGGGTGTTGTCGCGGAAGGCCGTCCAGTCCGGCTGGGCGCCGGGGAAGGGGCGCAGGGTCGCGTCGCCGCTGCCCACCACCAGGTAGGGGATGCCACGCGTGCCCGCGGGCGCCACCGCGTCGCCCTTCATCGGTTTGGTGCGCTCGTAGTTGTGGTCATGGCCGGTGAGGACCAGGTCCACCCCGTACTGCTCGAAGAGGGGGGAGAAGTCGCGGCGCATGGCCGTGCTCGACGGGTGCTCGCCGCTGGACCAGGGCGGGTGGTGCAAGAAGACCACCTTCCAGGGGCGGCTCGTGGCGGCCAGGTCCTGGGCCAGCCACGTCTTCTGCAGGGCCGTCGTGCAGTCGCTGAGGGTGAAGCCGGCCCTCCGGGGCCCCGTTCCGGGTCCCCAAACCCCGTTTTTCGCGTGAGCGATGTACGTTCTGTGGGGTCTTCTCCCACGTTCTGATATTTTGGACGGGCCCGGGAGCGTTACGATGCCTGCACCCCTCATGCCACGGAAGCCACGCGGATTCACATTGACCGAGGTGCTCGTGACGGTGGCGTTGCTGGGCCTGTTCACGGGCCTGGCGATCGTATCGCTCGGGCCCCTCAACGGGCGCTATCGCCGCCGGCAGGCCGCGGAGCTGGTCGCCGCGGGGGCGGCGCGGGCCCGGCTCTTCGCCCGGGACTCGGGGCGGTGCTTCCACCTGGACGTCTACCAGGACGACACCCCGGTGATCGCCGGGGCTCCGGGCAACCGGCTGCGCCTGTCGCGCCGTCCGACCGCCGACTGCGAGAACCCCACCCCCCTGGCGCAACTGCAGCCCGTCGAGTGGATTCCCATGCCCTCGCTGACGACGGTGCGGGTGGAGCCCGGAGTGGAGGCGGTGTGGCGGCCCAACGGCCGGCTGCACACGGAGGACATGACGAAGACGCCCGCGAAGCTGCGGGTGACGTCCGGGGGCGAGGAGCTGTCCGTCCTGCTGGCGGTCAACGGCCCGGTGTGCGTGAGGGACGAGCCCTCGTCGGAGGTGTGCCCATGAGTGGAGCGAAGCACAGGCGCGGGTACGTGCTCGCCGAGGCGCTGGTGGGTGGGGTGGTGATGATGCTCGCCCTCGTGGGGGTGTTCGGCGCCTTGTCGCGGGGCGGCGAGGACGTGGGCCGGGCCGTGGCGGATCAGGACGCGGCGCAGCGGGTCACCGAGCAGCTCGAGTGGATGCGCGCGCAGCCTTCCTCGGCCTCGGCCTGGGTGGCCGGAGGCCCCAAGCCCTGCCAGGCGCTGCTGGTGCCGCTGCCCACCGGGTGGACGTGCACCGTCACCGTGACGGAGGTGACGGACTCGCTCGTGGACACCACCGTCACCGGCCCCCTGTTCTACAAGAGGGCCGTGGTCCGGATGGACTACCGCGGCAGCTCGCTGTCCCTGGAGGCGCTACGATGGTGAAGGGGCGCCGGGGCTTCACGCTCATCGAACTGCTGGTGGGCGGTGCGGTGGCGCTCGTCGTGCTGGCCGTGGCGTTCGCCGCCTTCGCCCGCACCACCGTCCTGCACCGCCGGCAGGTGGAGCTCGCGGAGATGAAGCGGAGCGCCGCGCTCGTGCTGGGGCAGCTGGGCGCGGAGCTGCGGCAGGCCGGGCTGGGATGCCCCCGCCATGCGCGCGTCGATGGCTCCGCCGAGCTCTTCCCGCCCACCTTCCTGGTCGCCGAGGAGAACCGGCTCGGCTTCCTCGCGGACCTGCCCCGGCGGGGTTCGAACTTCAATGGGTACTCGCAGCTCGCGGATGACCAGACCACGGGGCTCCCCGCGAATGGGATTGCCCTGCTCAACGAGCTCAACGGCGGCTGCGACATCTCCTCCGCCCCGTCCCACTGCTCCTCCAGCGAGGAGAGCCTGCTCTTCGCCCCGGACGCGGGCCTCGACGACTGCGCGAGCGAGGACGCGTCGCCCACCTGCCCCTGGGGCCTCAACCGCTACCAGGGCAACGAGGTCATCATCGTGGCCAACGCGAAGGGGGGCTGGATGGAGCGGCAGATTCAATCGTCGCTCCATGCCGAGGTCCCCGGGGGCCGCAAGACGATCGTCCTCGATCAGGCCCCCCCACCGGACTTCCTCTCCGGCGCCAACCGGGGCTTCGTCTCCACGCCGGACCGCGTCTACTACACGCTCGACGCCGGCCAGGTGCGGCGCAACCAGTGCTGGGGCAGCCTCTTCTCCTCGCCGGGTGGCCCCTTCGAGCTGAGCTGTCCGGACGTCTTCGCCACCAACGCCACGGGCTGGGAGGCGCTGAGCTCGAGTGTGGCCGCCAACGGCCTGCGCTTCACCTACTGGAGCGCCAGTGGAACCCTGCTCCCCGTTCCCGTGACGGACGAGACCGACCTGCGCAGCATCCGCCGGGTGGACATCGAGCTCGACCTCGAGCGCCCGCTGCCGGATGGCGAGGTGCTGCGCCACTCCGCTTCCCTCTCCATCACCCTGAGGCAATGAATGCGTCCGCCCGTGTGTAGCGCGAGAGCAGTCCCGCGAGGGGAGCGCGCCGGCTTCACGCTGCTGGCCCTCCTCCTCGTCCTGGCCGCGATGACCCTGGTGGTCGCCACGACGATGCAGCTCGGGGAGGACGAGCGGCGCAGCGCGAGCCTCGTGCGTCACGACGCGCGCGCGCTGGCGCTCGCCGAGCTCGGCGTGGAGCGCTCCCGCGCGTACCTGGCCGCCCTGCTCGCCAGGGACGTGGACCTGGACCGGGCGTTGGACCCGAAGCTGAACACCGAGTGCATCCTGCTCCCCGCGCTCGGGGCCGGGCAGGAGGATGACCACCTGCCCCTCTTCGATGATCCCGGCGCCCAGGAGGTGGAACTGCCGGGCACGGGCAAGCGCTTCCGCCTCGTCCCCCATGAGGATGGCGCGTACCTGGTGCGCTTCGACGACAACGACGACGACGGGGATTCACCCGCCCCCGAGGCCGCCACCTCCAACAACCCCGGGCTCGGCTGCACGGAAGGGGATGGCCTGGCGCCGGGCAAGAGCAACCCGGTGCGGGACAGGGATCAGACGATCATCATCACCGTGGTGGGCCTCTACCCGGGCACGGACCCGGCCACCGCCCAGGCGCGCAAGGTGCTGCGCGTGCGCGTCGGGCCGCAGCCCGCGGCGGGCATCATCGCCGGAGGCACCATCGACATGGACGGTGCCTCGCACGTGTGCGGCGCCCATGGCGACATCTTCTCCTCGGGAGACATTTCTGGCACCGGCTGCATCTGCGGTACGGGATGCACGGGGGGCCCGCCGGCGAAACAGAAGTGCGATGCCAACACCACCTGTGTGGCGCAGTCGGGGGGGGACGTCTGCTCCGCCACGGGGGGAGGCTCGTCGAGCCAGTGCATCCCCGGCGCTCCCGTGCCCCAGCCTCCGCCCGTGAGGGTGTGGAGCAGCCTCAATGCGCCTCCGGGCTGCTCCGGCGGCAAATGCACGCCCTTCTACTACCTGCGTGAGCTGGGCGGGGCGCAGGTGTTCATGTGGAACTACTCGAAGCCCGGCTGCGCGAAGCCCCAGTCGTGCCCCCGCATCTTCCATCCCGGGGAGGAGTCGACCACCACGGAGCCCTGCGGCAAATGCTGGAAGAGTGTCTACGATGCCTCGACCTGCTCGGGCGCCAAGACCAAGGAGGTCCGCAAGGCCGATGACCCGATTCTGCTGACGAAGCCCGACCCCGATGCTTGGACGCCGTGTGGCACCTCGGGTCCGTTGATCTGGAAGACGAGCAGCCCGGCCTTCGCTTCCATCGTGAGTGGCTGCGACCCGAGCAGTGGTCTCTACCCGGAGCCGTCGCCCGGCAAGTGGAGCAAGGATGCGTCCTTCAACGGGAGCTTCCAGTCGACAGGCGCATTGCTCCCGCGTGGGGTCTGGATGGTGGAGGGCAACGTGGAGTTCACGGGCAACTCGCCAGCCTGTGCGGCCCATGTGTCCGGCTGGACTGCCTCCGTCCTGGCCCAGGGGAACATGGACATTCAAGCCGAGCTGAGCCTGCGTCCCGCCCTCCCCACGGGGGTCGCCCTGCTCGCCGGCCGCGACATGAAGGTCTGGCAGGGAAATACCTTCGTCGACACGTGTGGCGAGAGCGCGGCCCTGCTCGTCCACGAGCAGTTCTACATGGGCTCCAACAACCACCTGACGGGGCAACTCGTGGTGGAGAACGCGGGAGCCTGCTCCGGGCTCGTCCCCGGTCCCAACGCCGTCACCCTGAAGGGCAACGCCACCATCGAGGTGACGGCGCCACCGCCCATCCCCTCGGGCCGGCCCGCCGCCGTGCTCGAGTGGAGCGAGTCCTCCTACTGAGGCCCCGCCGCCCCTTCCGCCGGGACGAGGAAGGGGCGCAGGAAGTCATCCGCCTCGGCGGCGATGCGGCCGAGTGACTGCACCAGCTCGTGGCCATCGTCCACCTCGACGAGCCGGACATGGCGCTTGCCGTGCGCCCACTCGCGCGAGTAGCGGAGGAGCGTCGTCGTGTCCTGGCGTCCGTGGATGAGGAGCGTGGGCACGCGCACGTCCGGCCAGCCGCCCGAGCGGTTGTCGACGGTGTCGAGGTCGTGGATGAGTCCGAAGTGCACGCGCGTCTGCCGCTTCTCCGCGTAGTCCTGCGTCTCCAGCCAGCCCGTCTCCCGCCAGCGGCGCAGGCCTTCCTCGCCCACGTTGCGCCGCATCTGCTCCGGGGAGCGCAGGGCGGGGGCCAGCAGCACCAGCGCGCACACCCGCGCGTCCTCCTCCGCCACGCGGCAGGCCGTCAGCCCGCCCAGGCTGGAGCCGAAGACGATGGCCCTGTCTCTCTCGCCGCCAATGGCGTCGCGCACCGTGCGCATCATCGCGCTCAGGCTCAGGTGCTCGAGCGAGGGCTGCCGCAGGTTCAACCGCTCCAGGTGGATGCCCTGGCGCGCGTAGTGCTCGGCGAGCGCCACGCCCTTGGCGGACTGGGGCCCCGAGGCGAAGCCGTGCAGGTAGAGCCAGCGCGGGCCGGCGGGGGAGGTGGGGGCAGGGGGGGTGCTCATGGCGGCGCACTCTACCGCCCGGAAGGATGAGGGCCCCGGGTTGGTGGGAAACCCGGGGCCCTCCAGCTCGCGTCAGGGACAGCACCTGGCACAGGGTGGCGCCGGGGCTTTGTAAAGCGCTCATGCACGCCGGAGGCCAACCTCTGGGATTCCCTCTGGAAATCCGCCCTGCGCGGCCCTGTCCCGGAATGGGACACGTGGAGTGGGTAGGGTGTTCGGAAGCAGGACACCTCGCCGAGGGTGGGGAGGCGCGCACCCCGGCCGGATGGTGGTATGCCGTGGGGCATATGACTGCACCCGTGGCGCTCATCACCGGTGGCTCGCGAGGCGTGGGCCGCGCCCTCTCCGTGCGGCTCGCGAAGGCGGGCTACGACATCGTCTCCACCTACCGGCGCGATGCCGAAGCCGCCGCCGAGCTCACCCGGGAAGTGGAGGCGCTCGGCCGCCGCTGCCGCACCGTCATCGCGGATCAGCTCGAGCCGGCCAGCCTCCACGCCGCCTTCGATTTGGTGCAGCAGGAGTTCGGCGGGCTGGACGTCTTCGTGGCCAACGCCGCCTCCACCGCCTTCACGCCGCTGATGCAGATGAAGCTGCACCAGATGGACAAGACCTTCAACGTGACGGTGAAGAGCTTCCTGCTGGCCGCCCAGCGCGCGGTGCCGCTGATGGAGGGCCGCAAGGGCCGCATCGTGGCGGTGTCCGGCATGGACTCGCGCATGCCGCTGCCCTTCCATGGCTTCCTCGGGGCGATGAAGGGCGCCATGGAGATTCTGGTGAAGTACCTGGCCGCCGAGCTGGCGTCCTCCGGCGTGCGCGTCAACGCCATCAACCCGGGCTACATCGACACCGACTCCAGCCGCTTCTACATGGGCGAGGCCTGGGAGGTGTTGGAGACCAAGGTGAAGGACAGCGTGCCCGTGGGCTACGTGGCCAGCGCGGATGAGATCGCCAAGACGATTGAATGGCTGTGCTCCGAGGGTTCCTCCTACGTGAACGGCCAGACGCTGGTGGTGGATGGGGGCCTGGAGGTGAACTACGCCATGCAGTTCGCCAGCGCTCTCACCCAGTCCAGCAAGTAAAGGAAGAGGTCATCCATGCCCACCCGCCTGCGCCTCTACCAGGTCGATGCCTTCTCCTCCCAGGTCTTCGGCGGCAACCCCGCCGCGGTGTGCCCGCTCGACGCGTGGCTGCCGGACGAGGTGCTCCAGGCGATCGCCGCGGAGAACAACCTCTCCGAGACGGCCTTCGTGCTGCGCGACGAGGTCCGCGGCTGGCAGATCCGCTGGTTCACTCCGTTGCAGGAGGTGGACCTGTGCGGACACGCCACGCTGGCGGCGGCCTACATCCTCTTCACGCGGCTGGCGCCGGGACTGGAGCGGGCGCAGTTCAACTCGCGCTCGGGGCCGCTGGTGGTGACGCAGCAGGAGGGGGAGTGGATGGAGATGGACTTCCCCTCGCGGCCGCCGGAGCCGTGTGCGTTGCCGGAGGGGCTGGTGGAGGCCCTGGGCGCCGAGCCGCGGGAGACGCTGCTGTCGAGGGACCTGCTCGCCGTCTTCGACACCGAGGAGCAGGTGAGGGCGTTGGCGCCGGACATGGCGAAGCTGGCGCAGCTGGAGTACTTCGCGGTGACGGCGACGGCGAGGGGCTCGGAGGCGGACTTCGTCTCGCGCTTCTTCGCGCCGCGGGTGGGGGTGCCGGAGGATCCGGTGACGGGCTCGGCGCACTGCACGCTGGTGCCCTACTGGGCGCAGAAGCTGGGCAAGCGGCAGCTGCTGGCGCACCAGATTTCCCACCGGGGCGGCGTGCTCCAGTGCGAGGACCGCGGCGAGCGCGTGGGCATCTCCGGCCAGGCCGTGCTGTACCTCGAGGGCCACATCTCGCTGTGAGACTCCATCCACTTCTACGCACGTAGAAGTGAAACGGAGGGCGGCCCATCCACTTCTACGCGCGTAGAAGTGAAATGGAGGGTGGCCCATCCACGGGTCACCGGTGACGGGTGACATGCCTTGAGCTGGTTCCGGTCCGTACTTTTTACCGGATGCCGGTGTCAGCCCCGGCCGCCGACGGATCCGCCATGTAGGTGTACGCCCGGGATTGGCGCCGCGCCCCCCAGCGGGCACACTGCGCGCCGCCTGAACGTGCGAGCAGGGCGGGGACCCACCCCACCCCTCGCGGCGGATATCAGGAGGGGATCGCACGGATGCGCCTGCTGCACACGTCGGACTGGCACCTGGGGCACACGCTGTACGACACCTCGCGCGAGGCCGAGCACGCGGCCTTCCTCGAGTGGCTGCTCGACACGCTCGAGGCCCACGAGGTGGATGCGCTCCTGGTGGCCGGTGACATCTTCGACACCGCCAACCCCAGCGCCGAGGCCCAGGCCGCCTGGTACCGCTTCGTCGCCCAGGCCCGCATCCGCTGCCCCAAGCTCGACGTCGTCGTCATCGGTGGCAACCATGACTCGGCGGCCCGGTTGGATGCACCGGACCCGCTCTTCGCCGCGCTCGATGTGCGCGTGGTGGGCGGGCTGCCCAAGGCCCGGGGCGCGATGGACCTCGAGCGCCTGCTGGTGCCGCTGAAGAACGCGCAGGGCAAGGTGGGCGCGTGGGTGGCGGCCGTGCCGTACCTGCGCCCCGCGGATCTCCCGCTCGTCTCCGAGGAAGCGGGAGACAAGCTCATCGCGGGCGTGCGCTCCGTGTACGCCGAGGTGCTGGAGGGCGCGCGGGTGAAGCGCAAGCCGGGCCAGGCGCTCGTGGCCATGGGTCACTGCTACATGGTGGGCACCGAGCTGTCCGCGCTCAGCGAGCGCAAGATTCTCGGGGGCAACCAGCACGCGCTCCCGGTGGACCTCTTCCCCGAGGACGTGGCGTACGCGGCGCTCGGGCACCTGCACAAGGCGCAGCGCGTGGGCGGACGCGAGGGCGTGCGCTACAGCGGCTCGCCCATTCCCCTGTCGCTCTCCGAGGCCAGCTACGCGCACCAGGTGCTGCTGGTGGAGTTGGACGGCGCGCAACTGTCCACCGTGCGCCCGTTGCACGTGCCGCGCCGGGTGGAGATCGAGCGCGTCCCCAAGCGCGACGCGGCCACGTTGGATGACGTGGTGCGGATGTTGGAGGCCCTGCCCGAGCTGGACGCGGACACGCCCGACTGGCGGCGCCCCTACCTGGAGGTGTGCGTCGCGCTGCCCCGCCCCGAGCTCGCGCTGCGCCGCCGGGTGGAGGCCGCGCTCGAGGGCAAGGCCGCGCGGTTGGTGAAGCTCACCCCCGCCTATACCGGCAGTGGCCACACGCTCGCGGACGCGCGGCCGGGCGTCTCCCTCAAGGAGCGCACGCCCGAGGACGTCTTCCGCGCCCGCTACGCGCGCGACTACACGGAGCCCCTGGAGCCCGCGCTGCTCGAGGCCTTCCACTCGCTGCTCACCCAGGTGCAGGAGGACGCGTCATGAGGATTCTCGCCATTCGTGGCTGCAACCTGACGAGCCTCGCGGGTGACTTCGCGCTGGAGTTGGATCAACCGCCGCTCGACAAGATGGGGCTGTTCGCCATCACCGGTGCCACGGGCGCGGGCAAGAGCACGCTGCTGGACGCCATGTGCCTGGCCCTCTTCGACCGCACCCCTCGCCTGGGCGAGCGCGGCGGTGTGCCCGTGGGGCGCGCCGACGAGGACGCGGACGCGCGGCTGATGGCCAACGACGTGCGCGGCATGCTGCGGCGCGGAGCGGGCGAGGGCTTCGCCGAGGTGGACTTCCTGGGCAAGGACGGCCGGCGCTACCGCGCGCGCTGGTCCGTGTGGCGGGCGCGCAAGCTCGCCGAGGGCCGCTTCCGGCCGCAGGAGATGAGCCTCACCGACGTGGCCAGCCAGCAGCAGTTCGGGCGCACCAGGTCCGAGGTGCTCAAGGCGATTGAAGAGCGGCTGGGCCTGTCCTTCGACCAGTTCCGGCGCTCGGCGCTGCTGGCGCAGGGCGAGTTCGCCGCCTTCCTGCGCGCGGACGCCAACGAGCGCGCGGAGCTGCTGGAGCGGATGACGGGCACGGAGGTGTACAGCCGGGTGTCCATGGCCGCGCACCAGCGCCACAAGGAGGTGCAGGAGGAGCTGTCCAAGCTGGAGCAGGGCGTGGCGGCCATCGCCCGGCTGTCCGACGAGGACCGGGCGGCGGTGGAGGCACAGCGCACGCGGGAGGAAGCGGCGCTGGGCGAGGCGCGGGAGGTGCAGGCGAGGGCCGAGCAGGCCCTGCACTGGTACACGGAGCGGGCGCGGCGGGTGGCGCAGGAGGCCGAGGCGGAGCAGTCGCGCCAGCGCGCGGCCCAGGCGTTGGAGGCCGCGGAGCCCCGGAAGGCGGAGCTGGAGCGGGTGCGCGCGGCGGAGGTGCTGCGGGCCCCGCTGAGCCGGGTGGACGAGGCGTCCCGGGGGCTCGCGGAGGCGGAAGCGGCGCTGACGGCGCGGCGCTCGGAGGCGGAAGCGGCACAGGCCTCGGCGCGGGTGTGCGAGGAGGCGTGGGCGAAGGCGGAGGCGCGGCGGAGCGCGGCGGAGGCGGCGGAGGTGGCCGCGCGCCCGGCGCTGGAAGAGGCGCTGAAGCTGGACTCGGAGCTGGCGCGGGCGCGGAGCGATGAGCAGGAGGCCGCGCGCAAGCTGGATGCCGCCCGCGAGTCCGAGCGCGTGGCCCAGGAAGCGCTGGCGCGGGTGGCCCGCGAGGAGGAGGCCGCGCGCGCGGAGCAGAAGGCGGCGGAGGCCTGGCTCGTCGAGAACAAGCGCCTGGAGGCGATGGCGCGCGAGTGGCCCCGGTGGGAGGCGGAGCTGCTCCGCTACGGCCGCGCGGCCCAGGACGAGGCGAAGGCGCGCACCGCCCTCGAGCAGGTGAAGTCGCGGGCCGGAGCGCTGCGGGCGGAAGCCGAGCGCCGTGGACAGGAGAAGCGCGAGGCGGAAGCGGCCCTGGAGGAGGCGAAGGCCCGGGTGGCCAGCGCCGAGGCCGCCCAGGGCAAGGAGGCCGGTGCGGAGCGGCGGGCCCGCCGTGTGGAGTTGCAGTCCCGGCAGGAGGGGCTGCGGGCCTTGACGGACGCGCGCAAGGGCGCGAGCGAGGCGGCCCGGGCGGAGCAGGAGTCGGCCGGGGAGGCCCGCGAGGCCCGGGCGGAGCAGGCGTCCGCGACGGCCGAGGCCGAGGCCGCGAAGGTGCGCCGCATCGAGCGGGAGGCCTCGCTGAAGGAGGCTCGCCGGGCCCTGGTGGAGGCGCGGGCGACGTTGGATCTCGCGGAGCACCGGGCGGAGCTGCGGGCAGGCCAGCCCTGTCCCCTCTGTGGTGCCACCGAGCATCCCTACCGGCAGACGGGGAGCGCGCTGGAGGGGCTCGCCACGAAGGCGCGGGCGCGGGTGGAGCAGCTGGAAGGGGAGGCCGCGGAGGTGACCCGGGCGGAGGCCGAGGCCAGTGCCCGGGCGGCGGCGGCGGGCCCTCGCGCGGCGCAGGCGGAGGCTCGTGGGGCGGCCGCGGCGCAGCGGCGGGTGCAACAGCGCGCCGCCTGGAGCGAGGCCCGCGCGAAGCTCTCGGGTGCGTTGCCTCCCGAGGACGTGGAGGCCGAGGGACTCGAAGCCTGGCTGGAGACGGAGCTGTCGACGGTGAAGGCGCTGCAGGCCGAGCTGAATGCCGCGGAGGAAGCGGCGGAGAAGCTGGAGCGTGTGGCGAAGGAGGCCCGCACGGTGCTCACCGCCGCGCTCGAGCGCCAGGAGGGGGTGGAGAAGGCCGTGCGTGAGGCGGAGGAGGCGCTGCGCCAGAACACGGACGCCGAGGCCGCCGCCGGGCGCGATGTGGAGCAGGCCGCGCGCGTCCGCCAGGAGGTGCTGGAGGTGCTGGCGGTGCCCTTCCAGGAGCTGCCGCGCTGGCAGGAGTCGCTGTCCGCGAAGCCGGCCGACTTCCGTGCGCATTGCGCGAAGCGGGTGGCGGAGTGGAACACCCGCGAGCAGGCCTCGAAGGAGGCGGAGGCGCGCGTCGCCCAGGCCAGGGACAAGCGGACCCCCGCGGAGACGGCGGCCGGAGTGCAGCACGCCCTCACCGAGAGCTGCGCCCAGGCGCTCTCCGGGGCCCAGGAGGCGCTGCGGGAGAAGCAGGCCGCGCGCGGGGCGTTGCTCGGCGGACGTCCCACCGCCGAGGTGCGGGAGGGACTCCACCGGGAGTTGAAGGAGGCGTCCCAGGCCTCCGAGTCCGTGCGTACCCGGGCCGAGAAGGTGAAGCGGGAGGCCGCCGCCGCGGCCGCGCGTGTCGAGGACGCGGTGCGGACCCATGCCTCCTCGGGCACGGCCAGGGCCGAGGCCGAGGCGGCGCTCTCCGCGCTGCTGTCGGCGCGGAGCCTCACGTTGGAGGCCGTGCGTCTGCTGCTCGCGCGGGATGCCGCCTGGTGCGAGGCCGAGGAGCGTGCGCTGTCGGCGCTGCGTCAGGCCCATGCGCATGCGCTGGCCGTGCTGTCGGAGCGCCAGTCGCAGCGCACCCGGCACGAGGCCTCCGGTCTCCCCTCCATCCCCGAGGCGGACGCTCCGGCCGCCTGTGAGCGGGCCCGCGCGGACACCGAGGCCCGGCGTCAGGCCGCCGCCACGTTGAAGGCCCGGCTCGACCAGGATGACGAGGCCCGCCGCCGCCAGGGCGAGCAGGCCCGGCTCCTCGAGGAGAAGCAGCGCGCCAGCGGTGTGTGGCGCACCCTCAGCGAGCTCATCGGCTCGCACGATGGCCGCAAGTTCAAGGTGTTCGCCCAGAGCCTCACCCTGGACTCGCTCCTGTACTACGCCAACGCGCACCTCGAGGAGCTCGCCCCGCGCTACCGCCTCATGCGCGTGCCCGGGTACGACCTCGATTTGCAGGTGGTGGACGGGGACATGGGCGACGAGGTGCGGGGCGTGTCCAGCCTCTCGGGCGGGGAGAGCTTCCTCGTCTCCCTGGCGCTCGCCCTGGGGCTCGCCTCGCTCTCCTCGGAGACGACGCAGGTGGAGACGCTCTTCATCGACGAGGGCTTCGGCACCCTGGACCCGGAGACGCTGGAGATGGCCCTGGCCACGCTCGACGCGCTCCAGGCCACCGGCCGGCAGGTGGGCATCATCTCCCACGTGTCCGGGCTCGCCGAGCGCATCGGCGCGCAGGTGCGCGTGGTGAAGCAGGGCGCCGGACGCAGCCGGCTCGTCGTGGTGGGCGAGCCGGGACTCCTGGCCCCGCCGGCTCCCGAGCCCCGGCCCACGGCGTCGGTGGGGTAGGGCGTCAGCTCGCCGGGGTGCTGGCGAGGCTCGCCAGGTACCGGTCCAGCGTCTCGGCGAAGGTGGGGTCGTCGTTGAGGAAGGCGAGCCCCACGCCGCCCTTGTACGGGTCGTCCACCACGTGCACCACCAGGGCGTCTCCCTGCAGGCGCTCGCCGTTGGGCAGCTTCACCTGCACCGTCACCACGCTGTCCACGGGAGGCCGGTGCGCCGTGCGCACGAAGAGGCCACCGTTGGAGATGTTCGTCGCGTGCTCCCGCACGAAGTCCAGCTCCGTGCGGAACACCATCTCCAGCTTCACCGCGAAGCGGCGCCCCTGGCGCTGCGTGTCGAACGTCTCGTAGGCGCGGGGGGTCTCCTGGGCCGTCTCGGGCACCGGAGCGGACTGGGCGGCCGCGGCCTCGGGCGGGGTGGCTTCCGGAGCCTCGGCCGGCGCGGGCGTGGCCGCGGCGTTGCCCCCGCTGGCGAAGAAGTCGATGGGGACGGAGGCGGGCCCCGGGGGCGGCCCCTCGGGCACGGGCTCGCGCACGGCGAGCTGCTGCAGGTGGCCGTGCAGGACGATGGCCGCGGCCTCGTAGTCCTCCAGCTCGTGGGTGTCCGGGCCGGTGAGCGAGTCGTTGCGGAACGCGTCGCGGGCCGCCTTGGGCAGGCGCCACAGCTCCACCAGGGTGCCACCACTCTGGTGCACCTGCTGGCTCAGCTCCTCCAGGGCGGTGCGCGGGTAGCTGGGCGCCTCCAACTTCAGCTCCAGGGTGGCTTCCGCTTCCCGCAAGGCCACGACGATGCCTGGCGGTTTCGGCGGGGGCAGCAACGCCCCCAGCCCCTCCACCAGCTCTCTCACCCGTTCCGCACGGGCCGAGCCATTCCACAACGCCGCGAGACCGAACACAGGCACGTCGACGGACAATAGCCGAGCCCGCCCTCGGGTGGGTCAATCATCGTGTGTCCACCACTGAACGCCCAGAGAGAGGGCGGGCGCAATTGTGTGGGCTGCCTGGATGCATTCCGTCCTGCCTCGGGCAGTGCGGCTCCCTGCGCCTAGACACCCACCTGGGCAACGGAGGACTGCATTCCCACGTTGGCGGACTGATTTTTTTTCACCCCCCCTTCTTCCGCCCGGTGCTGATTGACATGAGTACCCAATCCCGATTCCTCGCGGCCGCGCTGCTCGTGGTCGCGCTTGTCTCTGGCTGTGGAAATACCGGTGGTGTTGGTCCCGACACCCCGGGTGGTGGAACCGACGGGCCTGGCACCACGCCTCCGCCGCCCCCGCCCCCTCCGCCGCCTCCCCCGGAGCTGCCCACGGCGGAGGATCCGTTCGGAGAGCCTCCGGGCCCGCTCGAGCCCACCAACACGTCGATCGACACCGACTGTGATGGCCTCACGGACGCGGAGGAGTACGGCAACGTCTATCCCGGTGGCCTGAGGACAAACCCGAGCAAGTGGGACACCGACGGCGATGGCATCCGCGATGGTGTCGAGCTGGGCCGCACCACCACCGTCAACAAGAGCGCGGAGTGCCAGGCCCTCTTCATCCCGAACGCGGACCCGTCCCGGGCGTCCCGGATGAATCCGACCGTCGCGGACTCGGACGGTGATGGGCTGAAGGATGGCCTGGAGGACCGCAACTACAACGGCAAGCTGGAAGCGGGCGAGACGGATCCGGTCAACCCCGACATGGATGGGGATGGGCTGAAGGACGGCGTGGAGGACGCCAACCAGAACACCGTGGTGGACTTCGGCGAGACGGATCCGCGCAAGCGCGACACGGACGCGGATGGCCTCTCGGACTCCATCGAGCTGAATGTCACCAAGACGAACGCCCTCAAGGCGGACACCGACGGGGACTCGTGCATGGACGGCGCCGAGGACCGCAACGCCAACGGCGTGGTGGATCCGGGTGAGACGGACCCGAAGAATGGCTCCGACTGCGGCGGCAGGACCAACTCCCAGGACACGGATGGAGACGGCCTGCCGGATGAAATCGAGGACACCAACGGCAACGGCGTCTGGGATGCGACGGAGACCGACCTCCGCAATCCGGACACGGACGGAGATGGCCTGACGGATGGCCTGGAGGACCACAACCACAACGGCCTGGTGGACTCCAACGAGAGCGATCCGCGCGTGAAGGACACGGACTGCGATGGACTGCTCGACGGCCCGGACCAGGGCATCTTCAAGGGCGAGGACACCAACGCCAACGGTCTGCGCGACCTGGGCGAGACGGATCCCTCCAAGCGCGATACGGACGGGGACGGCCTGTTGGATGGCGTGGAGCGGGGCATTCCCGCGGGCTCGGCGCCCATCACCACCTGCGGCTACCCGGGTGACGCGAACCCGGCCACCACCACGGATCCGCTCAACCCCGACTCGGATGGGGACGGCATCGTCGACGGTGCCGAGGACTCCAACCAGAATGGCCAGAAGGATCCGGGCGAGCTGGATCCCCGCGACCGCGCCGATGGTGCCGGGAACACGCCGGCCGGCCAGGCCTGCGCGGTGGGCAACCTGCGGCAGGTTTCCTTCCGGGAGGACAGCGGTGGTGACATCCGTCTGGCGCTCCGGCCCTCGTTCACGGAGGTGAAGCAGATTCAGGTGGGCGGCAAGAGCCGGGGCTTCATGGGCTACGACGACACGAACAAGGTGGCCTTCATCGCCTACAAGCGGGGCCAGGCGGGCTCATCCACCACCGTGGTGGGAGACGAGCTGTTCGTGCGCGGCCAGTTCTCCCCGTCGGTGGCGGCGGGCACCACGCAGACCTTCACCACGTGGGACGGTCACCCCGCGCTGCAGGCCTTCTACGACCAGAGCGCGACCACCAACCTGCGCGACTACGCCAACGCGGTGGCCAACCAGCTCGTCGGCACGGGCGCCGGGACGCTCACCGGCGGCTCGGGCGTGAGCGGCGGGTACAAGATTCAGGCGCAGTACGTCCACCGCTCCAACGCGAGCGTGCTGGTGGTGCTGGCCATCACCCCGGCGAGCCTCTACAGGGACCCGGGCCTCTTCGTCATGGGCGACACCGCGGGCGGCACGGCGCTGGCGCAGTTCGGTGACGCGGACGCGGTGCAGTGCGAGACCTTCACCACGGGCAACGGCATGGCCGACTTCCTCTTCGTGGTGGACGACAGCGGCTCCATGCAGACGTCGCAGGGCGCCCTGGGCGATGCCGCCACGGCCATGACCAACCGGCTGGGCAACTCGCAGCTCGACTGGCGCATCTCCATGGTGACCACCTCGTACACCCAGCCGGACTACACGTGGCCCAACCGCAACGTGTTCCGCGGCTTCACGCGCAACATCGACCAGTTCAAGGCGTGGCTGCAGCAGGGCGCCACGTGCCCGGACCCCAAGCAGTACTGCTGGGTGGGCATCGACGGCGCCAGCGAGGAGCGCTCCCTGGAGGGCGCGCGCGTGGCGGTGGACTACATGACCAACGCCAGCACGCCCGCGGACAAGAAGTACCGCCCGGGGGCCCGGCTCGTGGTCATCCTCCTCACGGACGTGCGCGACCAGCCGGACACCGTCCCGGTGAGCACGTACATCGACTACTTCAAGGGGGCCAACCCCACGGGCAGCCTCATCCAGATGCACGGCATCATCTGTGACCCGGCCGGCGGTGACTGCTACCCGGGCGAGCCCGCGGCCAACCCGCGGCACCTGGACGTCATCCAGGCCACCGGCGGCATCGTGGGCAGCATCCGCAGCACCACGTCCATCCAGAACGCCATCAACACCATCGTGGACAGCGTCATCGCCTCCACGGGCTACCGGACGCTCAAGCCGCCCATTGGCGCCTCGGTGCGGGTGTCGCTGGAGTCGGTGCAGAACCCCGCGGCGTGCTCGGCGAACGACCTGCCCCGCGGCCGGACGAACGGCTTCGACGTGGACGGCATCAGCCGGGCGCTGTCCTTCTACGGCGCGTGCCGTCCGGCCTCGGCGGGGGCGACGAAGGCCGCCATCTCCTACCGCTACTGGAGCGACCTCACGCCCAACCAGGACGGCAACCCGCCGCCCTGCTCGACGGACACGGGCTACTACGACCCGTCCGCGCCGGACTTCTGCAAGGGCAACCTCACGTGCAACCGGCAGACGAACCGGTGCGAGTGCCCCGCGGATTGCGGCGGTGGGGGCTCGCCGGGCCAGGTGTGCAACACCAGCAAGGACGTGTGCGCCTTCGGCTGCACGGCGGACTGCGGTGGCACGTGCGGCGGCTACCAGACGTGCAACACCTCCACGTGCAGCTGCCAGTGCGTGGCGAGCGCCACGTGCGCGCCGGGCTTCAAGTTCGACGCGGCGGCCTGCGCGTGCGTCTGCGACACAGCGGCGCTCAACTGCGGCCCCACCTACCAGGCCGACGCCAACGCCTGCGCCTGTATCTGCAAGGCCAACTGCGGCGGCAGCTGCCCGGCGGGGACGGAGTGCCGGCAGAGCATGTGCCGGTGTGAGCCCAAGCTGAACTGAGCGGTCCAGCGGAACGCAGTCCCGGGCCGGAGCCGCGGAAGTCCCCGCGGTCTCCGGCCCTCGTGTTTCAGGGCTTCGCCGCCACGCCCCCATTCATGTACGCGGGGACGCCAGGCGGCTCCGGGTTGCGCCAGACGGCCACGGGCTGGACGCCCTCCTCGGTGAGCCGCCACGGGCCGAGCACCGCCTCGAGCTGCGCCGGGGTGCGCATGTGGAAGCCGGGCCCCATCATCCGCACCAGCTCGGGGTGCTCCAGGGCCTTGGGGCTGTCGCAGTCGAAGGCGAGGTAGCTGCCCGGCGGCGCCAGCTCGTGGAGCTGCTGGAAGCAGGCGCGGATCTGCTCGTCCGTCATGAAGGCCTCGACGCCCACCACGATGATGCCGAGCCGGCGCAGGGGGCCGAGCACCTGCCGCATGAGGCCCAGGTCGAGCGTGGACAGGTCCGTGGCGTCGCACCGGGTGTAGCCCGTGCCCGGCACGCCGGTGAGGATGCGCTGGCCCAGCGCCACGTTGGAGTCGTCGATGTCCGTGTACAGCACGCGCGCCCCGGGCACCGTCTCGTGGACGTTGCCCTGCGTGGGCAGGCCGGCGCCCAGCACGAGGAACTGCTCCACGCCCTGGGCCTGGATGTAGCGCGAGGCGCGCCCGATGAAGTCCCGCAGCGCGCGGAACACCGGGCGGAAGTCCTTGAAGACGACCTCGAACGCCCGTGCCGCCGCCACGTCCACGGGGTAGTGGTGACTGCCTCCGAGCCAGTAGTCGAACATCCGGCCCGTGTTGGGCACCGTCGGCTCCGCTTCGTGACCCATGTCTGCCTGCCTCCTCTCTCCCGCCATGGCGGGGATGGGCGCCACCATAGCCGACGGGAAGAGGAGGTGACGGGGCTGCTAGACTCCGCCGCTCCGGGAAACCGGACCCTTCCCCCTTGTCACGGAGTTCATCCATGCAGAGCCGATACCCCCTCGCGCTGGCCGCGGCGCTTCTTGGCGCGGCCTCCCTCTCCGCTTGTGGCACCAGCCCCACCCAGGACCGCGAGCGCGTCACCTTCCCCGCCCGGGACGACTTCCCGGGCCTGGGCGGCGTGGAGTCCCTGTCGCCCCTGTCGCGCACCTATACCTTCGACCCGGGCCTGGGGAGCAGCCACCTCTTCGTGCAGCTCTTCACCGCCTCGCTCGGGCATGACCACGTGGTGCGCGCCACGGACTGGTGGGGCTCGCTCGCCTTCGATCCGGCGAACCTGTCCGCGTGCGCGGTGACGGTGACGGTGCAGGTGGAGGGGCTCGACCCCGAGCGCGACGAGATGCGCGACCTGACGGGCCAGGAGCACGTGCCCCTGAGCGACAGGGAGCAGATCCGCGAGCACCTGCGCGCGAAGGAGCAGCTGAACCTGGAGGAGCACAAGAGCATCGAGTTCACCTCGAAGTCCTGCGCGCTCACCGGCGAGAAGGGGCGGGACGGGCGCTCGGTGGTGGCGGTGACGGGCGACCTGACGCTGCGCGGCGTCACCCGGGAGGTGGTGCTGCCCCTGGAGGTGGCGGTGGACGAGGAGCGCGTGGCGGCCCGGGGCGTGCTGTCCACCCGCCACTCGGACTTCGGCTTCGAGCCCTATTCGGCCATGGGCGGGCTCTTCAAGAACAAGGACGAGCTCTACTTCGTCGTCGACGTGCGCGGCCAGCGTGTGACGGGCAAGTGAGGGCGTGAAGGCCCTCGGGGCGCCCCATCCTCCCCTGGAGGTGAACCAGGGGAGACGGGGCGCTCATGACTTCGAGGGGTGTTACTGGACGGTGACCTGGAAGCTGGTGGAGGCCAGCTCGGTGCCGTCCGCGCCCACGATCTTGGCCGTCCAGGCGCCGGTGTCACCCGCGCGGAAGGTGCGGTAGGCGTGCGTGCGGTAGGAGGCGCGGGGCACCTTCAGCTCCGTCTTGGAGACCTCCTTGCCGTCCTTGGACCAGATGACGTTCACGGTGCCGGGCTCCACGCCGGTGAGCCTGGTGGCGGCGTAGATGCGGGTGTTGGGGGCCACGGTGAAGCTGTCGGAGGCGCCGGTGACCTCGTACTTCTCCACGCCGGTGCCCACCTTCAGGGTGGCCTCGGCGGAGTAGGCGGTGGTGGCGAGCAGCAGGGTGGGCAGCAGGAGCTTCAGGGCAGTCTTGAGCATGCCACTACGCTAGTTCATCCCCCTGACGCGTCGAGCTTTCGGTCTGGCCGCCGGCCTCCGCCAGGAGCATGCGGTGCGAGGGGATGGCGAGGAACGAGCGCCGCAGTCCCTCGTCCTGGATCTTCCCCGCCCACTCCTGGAGTTGACGGTGGGCCGTCTCCAAAACGCGGGCCGCGCGGGTGTCCTCCTGGTCCTGGAGGACGCGGAAGCACGTGAGCCACATCCAGAAGGGCTCCTCCACGCCCTGGAGCCGGCCCTGTTCCAGGTGCGCGAGGAGCTCCTCGGCGTATCCGAGGGCCTGCTGCCGCTCGCCGGCCGCCAGCGCGACGGAGGCCAGGCCCGCGATGGACTCCATCTCCAGGTGCCGCATCCGCGTCTCCACCCGGATTCCACGGGCCTGCTGGAAGGACTCGCGGGCCTCGGACAGGCGCTCCAGGGCGAGCAGTGCGTGGCCCCGGGCCATCCAGGCATAGCCCTGGTTGCGGGGGCTGCCAATCTCCTGGGCGATGCGCAGGGCCAGCTCCGCGCTCTCGAGCGCGGTGGGCTCGTCTCCCAGGTGGTGGTGGACGAGCGCCAGCGTGCATCGGTCCACGCACTCCCAGAAGCGGTAACCGATGACGCGGCTGAACTGGAGGGTCTGCTCGAGCTCGGCCCTGGCTCCGGCGAAGTCGCCCAGGCTCTTGCGCACGTACCCCAGGTGCCGCATGGCGGAGAACTCCAGCCAGCGGTTGCCCATGGCCCGGCAGAAGGGGAGCACCCGGAGGATGTATCCGAGGCTCGGCCCCAGCTCTCCCATCTCGTTGAGCGTCGCGCTGAGGTTGAGGAGGCTCTCCACCTCCAGCTGCTCGAGCCGCGCGGATTCGGCGAGCGCCAGGCTGCGCTCGAACTGCGTCCGGGCACCCTCGAAGTCGCCCTGGTGGTAGCGCAGGATGCGTCCCCAGCGTAGGTGGCCGAGCGCCTCGCTGGCCACGTCTCCCGTCTGCTGGGCCAGCCGGATGGCCTTGCGCACCGCCTCCACGCCCTCGGCGATCTCTCCAATCTCCGTGGCGTAGAGGGCACGGCGCAGGGCCACCTCGGTCTGCCGCCGCTCGTCGGCGAGCAGCTCGGCCAGCGCCTCCATCAGCTCCAGGTCCAACCGCTGTGCCTGCCGCTCGCCGAGCACGCCGTGGACCTTCTCGAGCGCGGCCACGATGGCGTAGCGCTCGGGGAGGTCCGCCTCGGACGTCACGTCCAGGGCCCGGTCCAGGAAGGCGCGCGCCTCCGCGTTGGCGAAGAGGGACAGGGCCTCCTCACCCGCGCGCCGCAGGTAGACGGCGGCCCGGGCCGCCTGACCGGAGGCCTCCAGGTGGTCCGCGATGAGCCCGAGGTGCTCCCGGGAGCGCTCGCCCCCGCGAGCCAGCAGCCACTCGGCGATGCGTCCGTGGAAGGCGCGCCGCTCGCGCTTGAGCACCGTGTCGTAGGTGACCTCGCGCACGATGGCGTGCTTGAAGATGTACTCGCGCGTCCCGGAGAAGGCGGGGGTGGACTGCTCGAAGATGAGCTCGCGCTCCTGGAGGGCGGCCAGGGCCTGGTGGACGGGGATGGTGGGCTCCTCGCCCTGTCCCATGCGCTCGAGCGCCTCGTCCCAGAAGAGGCGTCCCACCACCGAGGCGCGCTGGAGGATTTCGCGCTCGTGGGCGGGGAGGCTGTCCAGGCGGGCCTGGAGGACGCCGCTCAACGTGGAGGGCACCTTGAGCGAGGTGAGCCGGCCGGGCTCGACGCGCCAGTGCTCGCCCTCGGCGAGGATGACGCCCTCCTCGAGCAGCATCTGGATGAGCTCCTCGAGGTAGAAGGGGTTGCCCTCGGCGCGGGAGACGACGAGCTCGTGGAGGGCCGGGGGAATGGCCTCCACCTTGCGCAGCAGCTCCGCCACGAGCACCCGGCTGTCCTGCTGGGAGAGCGGCCGCAGCTCAAGCCGGGTGTGGTGGGGGGCGGTGGCCCACCGCGGGCGCCGCTCGAAGAACTCCGGCCGCGCGGTGCACAGCACGAGCAGCCGCTCCGGGGCGAGCGTCTGGAGCAGTCGCTCCAGCAAGTCCAGGGCGCTGTCATCCGCCCAGTGGACGTCCTCCAGGAAGAGGACCATGGGCTCGCGGCTCAGCAGGGCGCGGAAGTACTCGCTGAGGGCGGCGAGGCCGCGGGCGCGCAGGCCCTGCTCGTCCAGGGGCGTGCCCTTGAGCAGGGGGCTGTCGCTGAAGTCGAAGCCGATGAGCGAGCCGGCGAGGTGGGCGCGGTAGCGGCTGGAGGTCTCCGGGCCGAGCGCCTCGAAGAAGCTCTCCTCCAGGCGGGCGCGCACCACGCTGGGCAGGTCGCTCTCCTGCACCTGGAGGTGGAAGGAGAAGAGATCTCTGAGCAGGGCATTGGGGTGCCTGCGCATCTCCGGGCTGGCGCGGCCGCGCAGACAGCGGGGCGGCGAGGGCAGGGACTCGAGCCACGTCTCGAACTCGCCGAGCAGCCGGGACTTGCCGATGCCCGCCTCGCCGGTGAGGGTGACGCGCTGGCACCCGTCGCCGGAGAGCGCCGCGGACAGGGCGGAGCGCAGCTGACGCGACTCCTCCTCGCGTCCCACCAGGCGGGCCCAGATGCCGTCCAGGCCGCGGCCCTGGCGCTGGAAGGAGCGCGGCCGGGCCGCCGTCACCCGGTACACCTGGAGCGGCTCCTGCTTGCCCTTGAGCCGCAGGGGCTGCTGGGGCTCCACATCGAAGGCGCCGCCCACGTGGCGGTGCGTGGCGTGGGAGATGAGGATGCCGCCCTCGGGGGCGGCCTGCTCCAGGCGGCTGGCGGTGTTGACGGTGTCGCCCATCACCGTGAGCTCGCCGAGCGTGCCCACCACGCCCAGGAGGACGGGGCCGGTGTGGATGCCGATGCGCATGCGCAGGCCCTCGGGGGGGCCGGCCAGGAAGGAGTCGAGCTGGGCCTGGATGTCCAGGGCGGCGTGGAGGGCCTGCTCGGCGTCGTCCTCGCGCGCGCCGTCCGCGCCCCAGAGCGCCATCACGGCGTCGCCGATGTGTTTGTCGATGCGGCCCCCGTGCCGGACGATGGCGGCGTCCACGCGCGCCCAGAGCTGGTTCATCAGCTCGCTGACGTCCTCGGGGTCCATCTGCTCGCTCAGGGAGGTGAAGCCACACAGGTCGCCGAAGAGGACCGTGACGTGCCGGCGCTCCAGGGGGACGCGGGAGGCGAGGGCCGCGAGCCGGGCGCGCAAGACCGCCAGGGCGGCCTCGGTGGCCTCGGGGCCCAGCGTGGGGCGCTGGGCCTCCAGCAGGGCCATGGCCTGCTCGAGCAGGTGGCGTTCTTTGCTCATCGTCCTCCCGGAGCCGGTAGGGGCCGTATTCCACCACATGAGTGGCGATCGACCCACCACCATAACGGCGGGGCTCCGGGGTGTGCCACCTACACGGAGTGAGGAGCGTCAGCGCGCCGGCTTGAGGCCCGCGGGGGCCGAGTCGATGCGGAAGACGGGGTAGAGGTTGAAGCGGATGTCGTGGGCGGGGTGGCGCTCGTAGAAGAAGCGCATGCGGGCGCGCGGGTTGCGAGCGAACTCCGGGTCTTTCAGCTTCTCGTCCCAGGCGGCCTTCACGGCGGCGTCGCGGGCGAGCAGCTCACGGGCGAAGGGCTCCAGCACGTAGTCCTCGACGTACTCCTTCTGCTCGAAGTGGTTGTTGAAGAAGCCCCAGGCGAGCAGCGAGTCCGGCCCGAGCGGCTCGAGCAGGTGCGCCAGCAGGGGGACATTCGTCTGGGCGGCGGGGACGTAGAGGGTGCCTGCGGGGAGCGGCTGCGTCTCCTTCGTCCACTGGCCCTTCACGGAGAGGCCCTGGTGGCCCTCGACGGAGCCGGGGCGGAACTTCGCCTCGGTGGCGCGGAACACCTCCACGGGGGCGGAGGGGATGTCCTGGCCGAGCCGCTGGAAGCGCAGGCCGTGCGTGGTGAGCTTCTCCGCCACCCAGCCCGCGTGGGCGGGGGGAATGAGGTAGCCGCCCGAGGGCATCGAGGCGGTGAGGCCGGGGCGGAGCTCCTCGTAATAGGGGAGGGTCCACACCTGGGGCTTCGAGTCGTCGTAGCGGATCCACGGCTGGGTGGTGAGCTCGGAGGGGGTGCGCTCGTAGGCGTAGCCGCGGAAGGCGATGGGGCGGCTCTTGTCGGTGTTGTCCCAGGTGAGCACCACCTCGCGGACCTTGCCGGAGGTGGCCTCGGTGTCGGCGGCCTTCACGGCGGACAGGAGGGCCTGGGCATCGCGGGCGGTGAGGCGCAGCAGGCCCTCGAGCACGTGGCGCGTGGTGGCCACGCGGTGGGCGTAGGGCTTCCAGGAGTGGGTCTCCACCAGCACGCCGTAGCGCCGGTGGGCGGCCCAGTACTGGTGGCTGAAGCGCGGGGGCGACACGCCGTAGGTCACCCCCGAGGCGGGGTCATCGTTCTCGCGGAAGGAGGGGTAGAAGGGGAGGGGCAGGTGCTGCTTGGACTCCAGCTCGGTGAAGAGCTCCTCGCGCAGTCTGGTGCCGAGGGTGCGCATCGTCTCCGGGCCCACCACCTGGGGCTCCATCTGCACGCTGACGTCGTGCTCGAATTTGGCGCCGTCGGTGACGTGCAGGTCCACGTAGAAGAGCGGGTCCCAGGCGTGCAGCAGCTCGAGCAGCGCCACCATCTCGGGGGCATCGGCCTTCACGTAGTCGCGGTTGAGGTTGAGGTTCTGCCCGGTGACGCGCCAGCCCATCTGCTCGGGGCCCACCTGGTTGGGGCGGTGGTTGGGGCCGAAGCGCTCGTGGCCATCCACGTTGAAGACGGGGACGAAGACGGCCGTCACCTGCTTGAGCACGCCCGGCAGCGCCTTGCCGTCGAGCAGGTCGCGCAGCAGCCAGAAGCCGGCGTCCTTGCCATCGATTTCACCGGCGTGGATGCCGCCCTGGAAGAGGACGACGGGGCGGCCCTTCTTCGCGGCGGCGGCGGGGGAGAGGGTGCCATCCGCGCTGGCCACGAGGGCGAGCATGGGGCGGCCCTCGGGGGTGGTGCCGAAGGTGTCGCAGCGCACCTTGCCGGGGTAGCGCCGGGGGAAGGCGCGGCAGAGGGACTCCACCTCCGCGTAGCGGCCGGTGCGAGTCCAACCACTCTGCTCGGCGACGGTGGTGAGGGGAGCCTGGTGGAGGGTGAGGGCGAGGAGGACGGGCAGGAGCATGTCACTCCCCCTCACAGCACACCGGCCGTACTCCCTCAACCCTGGAGCGTCATCCCGCGCGACGCACGGAGAGGCTTTCTCCCACGGCGAGTACGTGGAGCGGCTCGCGGGGCAGCTGGCGGCGGCTCCACTCGGCGTCCAGGCGCTGGGGCGGCTCGTCCAGGGGCTCGTCGGTGAGCTTGAAGGTGCCCCAGTGCATGGCGAGGAAGTGCCGGGCCCCGAGGTCCTCGTAGGCCCGCACCGCCTGCTCGGGGTTCATGTGCTGCTTCTCCATGAACCAGCCCGGGTCATACGCGCCAATGGGCAGCATGGCCGCGTCCAGCCCGGGGAAGCGCCGGCCAATCTCCTGGAAGCCGTCGAAGTACGCGGTGTCACCCGAGTGGTAGACGCACGCGCTGGAGCCCTCCACCACGAAGCCGCCCCAGAGCGTCTCGTTGACGTCGTTGAGGCCGCGGCGGCTCCAGTGCTGGGCGGGGACGAAGTGCACCGTCACCGGGCCCACCTTCGTGGCGCCCCACCAGTCCAGCTCGGTGACGGGCGGCGAGCCGGAGCGGAAGTAGCGTGCCATGCCCAGGCCGCTGACGACGGGCGCGCCCACCTGGAGCACGGTGGGCATGTCCAGGTGATCATAGTGGTTGTGCGAGACCAGGGAGGCGGCGATGGGGGGCAGCTTCTCCATCGGCACGCCCGGGTCCACGTTGCGGCGGATGAAGCCGGTGATGCTGTCGCGCAGGGCGGGGTCGATGAGCAGCGACACGCCGTCGAGCTGCACCAGCCAGCTCGCGTGGCCCAGCCAGGTGAGTCGCGCACCCTCGCCCGCGGCGGGAGGCGTGGCCAGCGCGGCGAGGTCCGGTTCCACACGGCGCACGGGCGCGGTGTCCGGGCTCTTGCGGCGCTTGCCCGCCAGCTTGTCTCCCACGGCCCACTTGAAGACGTTGCCGAGCGGGTGGGGGAGGCTGCCATCCAGGTTCTTGAAACGCGCTGCCATGACGCTCTCCCGAGGGCCCGGGCGAGGGGGTGGGCCCGGAGCCTGTCTTGTCCCGGCGCTGGCCTCGGATGCAAGGGCGATGTGGGAACGCATGTGCCCACTCCGGGTACCGGAGGACTGTCGGGTGGGGACAACGGGGGAGTCCCTTCTTCCGCCTGCTGACAGATGAGGGGGTTTCCCCCATGCGCGGGCGCTCGGCGATGAAGACAAATTCCCACCGTGGGTAGGGGAAGGAAGGGTTGGAGGCGTCATGCGACTCGGTCGCTTGCTGGTGGTGGTGTGGGTGTGGGGTGGGGCGCTGTTCCAGGTGGGTTGCAGCGGGTGTGGAGATCCCCCTGTCACCTACGGTCTGCCGGGCGGCCCGGGCGAGCTCTGCGCCGACGGTCTGCGCAACGGGGACGAGCTGGACGTGGATTGCGGTGGGAGCTGCCAGCCGTGCGTCGGCCGCGATGACACGTCCGGACCCTCGGGCTGCACGGAGAGTGCGTGTGCGGCGCCCACGTGCACGGACGGGGTGAAGAACGGCTCGGAGACGGGCGTGGACTGCGGCGGTGGGTGCCCCGCGTGCGCCGAGGGCGAGAGCTGTGGCGGGGACACGGACTGCTCGTCCTCCCTCCTCTGCCTCGAGAGCGTGTGCGCGCGGTGCCGGGAGGACGCGCACTGTGGGGCGGGCTTCGCGTGCCGGGCGGGTGTCTGCGTGGAGGACGACTTCGCGCCGAGGGTGCAGATGGCCTTCCTGCCGGGCAGCACGGTGCTTCGCGTGCGCTTCTCCGAGCCCATGGTGCGGGACGAGTCCGCCGCCAGCATGCTCAACCCCGACAACTACTGTGTGGAGCTGACGGACGAGACGCCTCACGAGTGCACGCCCTCGGATGCCTTCTGGCTGGGCACCGAGCTCTCCCTGGTGGACCCCAACACCGTCGACATCCAGCTTCCCTTCGCGCCGGGCAATGGCCGCTACACCGTGCATGTGTCCGGCGTGGTGGACCGCGCGGCCAATGGGTTGGGCTCGCCGCGGCACGCGGACTTCGAGGTGGGAGCGCCGCTGCGCCTCATGAGCGCCACCACGCTGGTGCGCGACCGGGTCGTGCTCACCTTCTCCCGTCCCATGCAGGCCGGGCCGGATGTCCCGGGGAGCGCCGGTTGCTCCTCGTCCGCCACCTGTGCCTCGCGCTACCAGCTGACGGGGGCCAGCGCGCTGGGCGCCGTGCTCTCCGCGCGGGTGCTCGCGCCTCCGCGAGACAACGAGGTGCTCCTCACCCACGCGTCCGCGCAGCGCGGCGGGCAGTACACCGTCCGCGCCGCGGAGCTTCAATCCGTGTGGGGCGAGCGCCTGGGGGCCTCGCCGCTGGACCGCGTCACCTTCACCGGTTTCGGCCCGCTCGTGAGCACGTGGCAGGACGGGCCGGTGCAGGTGGACCCGTTCGCGGACGGCGTCTCCGCCACCTCGGCCGTCGCGTACCGGGGCCGCATGTACCTGGGCCCCAATGCGGACGGCACGCGCGCGGTGGGCATGGACCAGGACGGCGTGCGGCCGGATGACCTGGCCTTCCGCTTCCGCAAGGACACGCAGAAGCTCGCCGGCTCGCGCAGCTCCAACGCGGCGGGTGCGCCCTTCCCGTCCATCGGCTTCGCCGGCTGCCGGGAGAACTCGTACCAGTG
Organism: Archangium sp.; assembly: GCF_057119385.1. Lineage (NCBI taxonomy): Bacteria > Pseudomonadati > Myxococcota > Myxococcia > Myxococcales > Archangiaceae > Archangium > Archangium sp. Next base: position 92,244 of record NZ_DBNGVP010000212.1, read on the forward strand.
CGGCCCGGACAACGAGGATGGCCGCGCCCGCTTCGCCGCCGGCTCCTTCGGCGCCACCGAGTGGTTGATGATGAGCGGGAGCCGGAGTGGGGGCGGGCTCGACTACGTGTACATGTCCCGGGATGACGACGCGACGCTGGACATGAAGTACGTGGACCTGGGCCAGGCGTTGGAGGGGATGTCGGCGCGGAGCTTCTCCGCCCTGGGCATCCTCGAGGGCCGGACGTACCTGGGGGTTCCCCTCAGTGGGGACGCGCGCCGGCCCGGGCTGCTCGCGCTCCTGCGCGCTCCGGCGGAGACGGCCGAGGGCCTGGAGGCGAGGAGCAATGGCACCGGGGCGTGCAATCCCGCGTCACATGACGTGTGCAACCTGGCGGCGCACCGGATGCCAGGAATTGGCGCGGCGGGCTCTCCGGCCAACCCCGCGCGCACGGTGGGCATCGACTTCGTGGGCGAGTTCAACGGCAAGCTCTACCTGGGGAACAACGGAGGCCTCGTCCGGGCCACCGTCCAGCGGCCGCTGGACTACGAGAGCTCGCCCGCGCACTGGGTGTCCATCACCCCGAGCGCCCCGGAGTACCGCGCGAAGCAATCGCTCACCACGGACAAGGACATGGACCTGGAGCCGTCGGACCGGGCCTGGTCGCGGATGGCTGTCTTCAACGGCCACGTGTACCTGGGGCGTAACACCCCCGAGGGCCCGCAGCTGTGGCGGTGCGACCCCGAGCGCGTCTCCGGTCCCGCGCCGGCCACCGCCTATGACTGCGACGCGGGGGACTGGGTGCTGGTCGCTGGCAACGGTAAGGGGGATGGGCAGCTCAGCCAGTTCGACAACCCGCGCAACACGCGGCTGACGCTGCTGGCCATCAACCGCGGCTACTTGTACGTGGGCTTCGACAACGCGGTGGACGGGGCGGTGGTGTACCGCTCGGCGGTGGAGGTGCCGGCGAGCCGCTCGGACTTCACGGGCCAGGGCGGGTGTGTGGCGTCCACGGCGGGTTGCGCGGGCCTGGGAGGCAACGGCTTCGGCCAGCCCTCGGTGAACACGCGGCTCGGAGACGCCGTCACCCTGGTCGATGGGGAGCGCGGCTTCCTCTATGTCCCGGTGAGTGGAGGCCCGGGGACGCCCGTGCGCCTCTACCGCCAGCAGGACTGAGGGCTCGCTCTCGGCGGCGGGTTCGCTTCCCGCCGCTTCCACTCCGTATCTCCTGGAAAGGACTCTGCTTTCCGGGAAGCTGTAGCAAGGGATGTAGCAAAGCCCCGGTCGCCATCGGGCGAGCCGGGGTTTTCGGCCGAAGCTGCGAGGGGCAGCCGGACGAACTGGCCGCGCTTGTGGCGCTGCACCTTGAGCTTCGCCACCTCAGCGCAGAGGGCCTCCCACCGGAACGTAAGGTGCACACCAGGGGCAGGCGCAAGGACTCCCATCCGTCCTATACCCTCAGCCTGGAGAGCTTGCCCGTGCTATGCTTCGGTCAATGTCTCGCTCCATCAATGCACATTGGGTGCTACCTGGTCCATCCGTACCTTACCTCATTGTCTCGTGGCATAACGGGGCAGCCAGGGGCCTCAGTGGCCATGTGCCTTCTTCCTCCGTGTTGAGGCAGCTGGATGTATGGCTCAAGTCTCGCAGGCCGCTCCTCTTGGAAATACACGAAGCACTGGGAGGTCGCTCACCCAAAGCATCTCTTGGTCCTGGTAGCGCGAAGGACAATGAGCAGCTCAAAAAGTGCATTGCCGACGCCTTCTTGTCGGGCAAGCTCGTCGCCATAGAGGTCCCGGTCGGCGAGCAAAGAGAGCAGCAGGGGGAAGGGCCCCTCACGCCCCAGGGCGTCGCCTCCCAGAGCAGGCCTGGCACAGTGTTCCAGAAGCAGGCGGCCAGTACGTCTCCGAAGGGGGCTTCCGGTACAGCCCCTAGGAAGACCGCTCAGTATGCGAATCCAGCGGCTGAAGCCGTCACCATCACATTTGAGGTGATAAAAGCAGGCAAGAACCCCAATCTTCGCGCAGGCACTCTCTTGCTCTCATTCCAAGCCAATGGAGTGAATGTCATGAGACTTGTCTTGCCATATGGAGATGCAGCGAAGTTCGTTGGGCTCAAGTGGTCTACCTCGCTCCCGCACGACCCTCGCAAGCCTCTGGTGGTCGTTGGGAGTTGCTCTCTGGATGCAGCGGTGAGCACGCCGACCGGACTCTCCAATAGCAGTCAGCTTTCTATCAAGGATACGCTGACTCCTGGCCCCAAGGGAGGGCTTCCGAATCGAACGCGCGACCTCTCCACCGCAGATGTGACGGTGAGATATTCGGTCAAGAGCATCCCCCTGGAGACCTTCCAGTCTCTGCCTGGATTATCGGTGAGGCTCTCCGCGGGCGGACAACCCCTGAAGGACTTCCACCATCAGGTGGTGTTGGTGAAGGACGGGGTCGTGACTGTCATCGCCAGACCCAAGGAGGCCAGCAAGGAAAGGCACGAACTGTCAGTGTCGAGCCTTCCTGCAACCTATCATGGGCGTGGCTATGCCAGAGGGTACACCCCCGTTGAATATGACGTGCTCACCACGGAGGGACGTCATGAGGTGCACCTGCCCCTGAAGAAAGAGACCCTCTATCGGCTCGTCACGGGGCAGAACGCCTACGCAGTTGTAGCGGTCGAGCCCGACCAGGGACCTGTAGTACAGCAGGAGGGCGAACTGCCCTTGATGACCCAGCAAGAGTTGGACGAGCTGCTGGCAAGGCAAGGCATCTTCCAGATAGATGCGTCGGTCCTTCAAGGATGGATGAGCCGCATGGGGAGCCCTCCTATCAGTGAGAGGGCCCTGCCAAAGGCATTCTCGACGGAGCCTGGGTCGCTCAATGGCATCCAGTGGCGGGGCACCCTGGGGGAAATCTATACGCAGAACCGGCCACAGGGCCTGATGCTGCAGGACTTGAACAGGACAGTTCAGAACAACTTTCCCATCTTCGATTTCAGACAACCCGGTGACGGGAATCTGGTCTCTGTCAAGACGAGCGTCCGGAGTCAGGTTCCCCAGAACCGTGCGCAAATGACGGAGTTTTTCAGTACCTACCTGAACGGCTTGAATGACTTGATTGGAGGCAGCCCGAACAAGACCCGGCTGGCTGCGAACCAGCTTTATCCCAACCTGACGCCAGCGCAAGCCCAGGCCCTGTTCGCGAGCAAGGGCCACATTGCAGTGAACGCGGACCACGCCGCTCCGCTCCGCGAGTTGTTGGCGGACCCTGCCTCCTACCAGACGGCCAACATCTGCCAGCGGCTCGCGGACGCGTACTTTCGCCTCAACCCGGTTATCATCAATGGGAGGACCCTGGCGTCCTGGCAGTCGCTTCAGAACGAGTTGAGCAACCCGGCGATCACACAAGCCGTCCGGCAACAGATAACTGACGCGTTGAACCGGTTTTATGCCTGGACTGGAGAGAAGATTGGCAGCAACGGCGTGACGACCGCGCACTTGCGCAACCTGCAGTCATTCCGAAACAGCATCACCCAGAACTACCCTGGAATGACCTCTCCGCAGATCGAGGCGTGGCTCTTCCCGGAGCTACTGCTGGCCACCAAGCATGGAGGCGGCATGCCGGGGCACCTCAGGGCAATGGGGAGCATGGGAGCCCGGGGAGGGATTGGCGGCTCGTTGATGGCCATCGTCATGGAGTCAGGACTCATCCTCTATGATCCAAAGGCTCGGCAAGACCCGCTACAGGACCTCTTCAGGACGGGCGTGGCCGGCGGTTTCGCGGGAGTGACCGAGGGAATGGTCAGCTCTGGTTTCAATTCCACTGTGGGGAGCAACATCTCACGCTCCATGGTGGGCCGAGGCTTGTCCCCCTCCTTGTCAACAGCGGCTGGCCGGGGCCTGGGCGGTTCGTTGGCCGGCGGGGTTGCCGCACCGGTCTTCGAGTTGAGCAGTATGGCGCTCGACGAACAGGCGCACACCCGTGAGGATTATGTTGCACGCGGCACGAGGGCCTTCGTGTCGGGTTCGCTCAGTGCGGCGGTTTCAGCAGGTGTCGTGGGGGCCATCTGGGGTTCAGAGGTCCCCATTGCCGGCAACATCGTCGGCTTCATCATCGGCTTTGGTGGGTACTTGCTGGTGGATTCGCTCTTCGGGGACGATGTAGAGGAAGCGGTGCGGGATGAGCTGGACTGAAGGAAGCTCGGGCTTGAGACCGGAGCGCACGAGGAGGCTGTCTCCACGGGCAGGACGCGGCTGGCTCTGGTGGGGATTGCCCTTGACCTGGGGAGCGGTTTTCGCCGCGCTGGCCCTGCTTGAGTTGCACCTTGCCCGGGTCCAGATAGGACACCCGGGGAGACCACGTTGGGCCTTCGTGGCGGTGGCAGCTGGGGGCGTTGCCGGCTTGGTGATGTACTTCGTCTCTCTCTGGCGGGAACAGCCGTCCAAGGCCCAGCGGGTAGCGCTGCATGCGTTGATTCACGATCCGCGGGGAGCCGTGGGCGCCGTGGTCGTCATTCAGGATGGCAGACCGGTGGTCATCGCCACCATCTGCTCGCTGGATGAATATGAAGCGCTCCTAGCTAGCGGTCGTCTCCCAGCGGAGCACCAGCTCTATCTACCTGACGATTACCTCCCCGGAGGCCAGCCCCCTCGTGGGACATAGGGTCTAGCGGAGGATGGCATCGGCCACTCCGACAGCTCCGAGGGTGTGCACCTTTAGTGGAGCATCAGCCGCAGCCAGCCCACCGCCTTGCGACGAGGACGCTATCCAGGGGCGCATAGCGACTCGCGAAAGCGAGCCTGCCCTGGACAGCACCGTAGGCGCGGGCATGCGAGGTAGGGAGAGCTACACCGAACTCAGGGGGTTAGCGTTAGTGGCGTGAGGGGGGGCGTTTCCGCTGTCGCTCTACACTCGCCCGCCAGCATCAGCTCGGAGCAATGTCGGGACCAAGCCAATAGTAGACTCAAGAGTCGGTGTCATTAGGGGGCCTTTGCCGGACGGCTTGCCGCTCTCGATGGGTAACGGGTCCAAGGGGACCAAAAAAGGACCGAACCGAACGGACGCGCCTGGACTCGTCCGGACAGATGGGCGCCTCATTTTCAGAGGGGAAACGGGGGGATGCCTCTGGGTCCGAGTGGTGGCGGATCAGTCCCCAGCGGGTTCGATTCCCGCCGCTTCCAAGAGAGGTTGCCCGCTTCGTAAGCCTGAATTGTCTACTCGGAATCCTCCCCTGATTCGTCTTCCTCCACCTCTTCGTCTTCAAGAGGTGCGCTCATGAACGTCAGCCTTCCTGGCAATTGAACGACCATGAAACCCTTGCCGGCGATTCTGACGCGCTCGGCGTCCTTCGCGTTTCCACGGGCAAGCCATTTGTCTGCATCCTCCCGTGTTGCGAATTCATGGGAGACCTCGAGCTTGAATGAGGGATCGAAGAACTCTTTATAGAATCTGCGGAAGTCACCCTCTTTCCGGATGTGGCGAGGGTAGACCAATGCGATCTGCGCGAGCTCGATGATGTCCCTCTCCGGGGAGCCCTCCGGATGCTTTTGGCTGATGGCGTTGAGAGCGCCAAGGATTGCGTCCGTGTCGAAGTCTGGAATGTAGGGCATGGTCGCGTCGAGCCTTTTGCGGTTGTTTTCCAGGTGCAAAATCTGGCTTAGATGGGAACGAGAAAGAGCGCGCCGCCGACTATCGCAATGACAAATCCTACTCCGGCCACGACCACATGGGTTCCTGGCGGCGCCTCGGGTGTGTGTTCCCTGAGCCAGTCGAGCGCTTCGTTGATGTTTGGGAATTGAAGCTTCTTGTTCTGCGACTCCTGCCGCTCCAGTTCCTCCATTCGCTTGACGCAATCCATGAATTCGTTGAGGCACTTCGTGGTGCAGTGCTCCTTGTGCTTGCCAGAGTGCTTCGGTATGGATGGGATCTCTGGCTTGCGCCTCATGCACTTGGTGTAGCACTGCTTTTGTAGCTCGTTACAGTAGGCCTCGGCTCCAGCGCCTCCGATCCCGCGTGCATCTTCTTGAAAGTCGATGCTGTTTGCGTCCTCGGCGATCAGATACATCCTGCGCTCGGGCTCCTGTGTGTGGGCGCATCCGAGGTTTGCCACCGCAACTGCCGTCAGCAGCGCCATCAATCGCGTTAGACCTGCTGGGTGCATTGCCTTGTCCCTCAGTGCCTCGCTGAGCCTGGGCGTATGCCTCAACCCGGGTCAATGGAGCTTGGGCTCGTGAGGCCACCAGTGTGCGCTAGGCGAAGCTCGGGGCCGTAGGGGGGGCACCAGCGCCCAGCAGCCGAGGTCTGTACTTCGGGGCAACGGTGCTCGTGCCCGGGGAGCCGCCAGGCCGGGCAGGCGAGGGCTTGGCGGCTTCGATTCCCGCCGCTTGCACGCCTCAATCCTTGTCGTCCGAGGGGGCCTTCGCCGCGACCGGCCGGATGCTGAACGGCACGTCGACGTAGGAGTCGAGGGTGTTCAGCACCCGGGCCATGACGGTTGGCCGCTCTCCTCGAGCCAGGGCCAGCCGCAGCTGGGCCTGATGCCAGGCGGTGACGGAGCGGAGCCTGGGCGGGGTGAGGTGGATGGCCCGGCGCATCGTGCTCTTCAGGAGCTTCCACGCGCGCTGCTGTCCCGGCCCCCAGGCCAGCCCGTACGCCTGGCGCCAGCGCTCCGGAAGGAGGCCGGCGGTGAGCACCTCATCGAGCTGTCCCCGGGTGAAGGGCGAATTGAAGAGCAGGCTCGCCAGCTCGCGCGCCGTGTCTCCCACGCGCAGCGTCTCCCCCGCCAGCTGCTCGTGGTACCACGCGTAGAAGTCCTCGAGCGTGGGCGGCATCTGCTCCGGCAGGAGCCCGAACTGCGCCGCGGCGAGCCGCGTCTCCTGGTAATACCGGCGCTTCTCCTCGAGGCTGAGCGGCCGGACGAAGGTCTCGAAGACCTCGAGGGCGCCGTCGATGAGGGTGGCGAGCACCCACCGCAGCAGCGAAGGATCGTTCGCGCGATAGCGGCCGTCGCTCTGTGCACCGGGGCCGGCCGGAAGTGAGCCGTAGATGCGGCTGTGGAGGCTGTGGACCCGCTTCGCGGCGCCCATGGCCTCGCGGAGGCCACCGAAGACGAGCTGGTACATCGCCGTATAGGTGCGCCGCGCACGGCCGAGCAGGTCGGTCCGGAAGTTGCTGTTCTGGGAGACACCGGCGGCCACTGCCGGATGGGCGATCTGCAGCAGGATGGCGCGCAATCCACCGAGGAGGATCACCGGCTCCCGGTAGATGACCCAGGTCATGCTGTCGGGGCCGTAGATGCCCTCGAGCTCGCCCGCCGCGTGCTCCCGCAGGTAGTCGAGACACTTGCGGAAATGCTCGCTGTCCTGGCTGAGCTGTTGCTGCATTTCCGGTGGCATCGACCGCCACATCGAGTTCGCCTTCATCCCACGACTCTACTCCATGGCGTCGTGCCGGGGAGGACACCCTCCTCGGACGCGTCTCAGGCCGCCCGCGCCGCGAGCGCCCGCAGCACGTCCGCGGTGTCCACCACGCGGCCGAACTCGGTCGCCAGGGTGGTCAGATGCACACGGTGCATGGTGTCCGCGTCGAACAGGGTGCCATCGGGTGCCCGCTGCGCCCAGGTGTGGCAGGCATCCCCCACCACCACCAGCTCGAAGCCGAGGTTGGCCGCCATGCGTGCGGTGGTGGAGACGCACATGTCCGTGGCGATGCCGAAGAGGACGACCTGCCGCACGCCGGCCTCGTGCAGGCGCGCCTCCAGGTCCGTGCCGATGAAGGCGCTGTTCACGCTCTTGGTGAGCAGCGGCTCGCCAGCGAGCGGCTCGAAGCCCGGCTTGAGCGCGTTGCCCGGCTGCCCCGGGCGCAGCAGCGAGGTGGGCGAGGCGCTGTCATGGCGCACGATGACGAGCGGCCGTCCGGAGCGCCGCCAGGCGGCGAGGAGCTGGCGTCCGTTCGCTTCCATGTGGGGGTTGTTGCGGGGGCCCCAGGAGGGGTCGTCGAAGCCCTGCTGCACGTCGATGGAGATGAGCGCCGCGCGGTCGTGGAGTTCCATGTGCTTGCTCCCGTGGGGGGTGAAGCGGCACCCTAGGAAGGACGGCCGCCGGTCGACAGGTGGCGGAGTGCCGCTCCACCGGCGGAATGCCGGTGGGCACCGGGGATGGGCCGGCGGGAGGAGATGACGGGTCATGGCGCTGGACGAGTTGGATGGGCGGATCCTCTCCCTGCTGGAGGCCAACGGGCGGGAGTCCGCCACCAAGCTGGCGGCGAAGGTGGGCCTCTCGCGCTCGGCGGTCCAGGAGCGGGTGGCCCGGCTCGAGCGCGACGGCCTCATCCAGGGCTACACCATCCGGCGGGGGAGCGGCGGGCCTCCCACCGGCGTGGACGCCTACCTCTTCGTGCGGCTGGAGGGGCCCGCGTGCCCCCGCGTGGCCCCCCTGGTGCGCGAGCTGCCGGAGGTGCTCAGCATCGAGTCGCTCGCCGGAGAGCTGGACATGCTCATCCGCGCGCGTGTCCCCAGCATGCCGGCGCTGAACACCCTGCGCGAGCGCGTGGCGCAGCTCCCCGAGGTCCGCACCGTCACCACGGCACCGGTGCTCGCCGTGCACCTGGACCGGCGCTGACGCTTCCTCATGCCTCGCCCGCGGTTTCTCCTCTCGGGGTGGCCAGGAGTTGGCTAGCCTCCGCCGCGATGCCGCTCGCTCCGCTCGTCGCTTCGCTCGCACTGCTCTCCACCCTGGCCACCGCGCCCGCTCCGAGCGGCGGCCCTCCGGACCTTCCCTCCGACACACCGGCCACCTTCACCCCCGCGGGCCAGCTGCTGGACCACGAGCGCCGCACCGTCGACATCCCGATGCGCGACGGCGTGAAGCTCCACACCATCATCCTGGTGCCGCGCGGCGCGAAGAACCGGCCGATGCTCCTGACGCGCACGCCCTACGATGCGGAGAGGCTCACCCGCCACGCCGAGAGCACCCACCTGTCCCGGGTGCTCCACGGCTACGACAACGCCACCGACGTCATCGTCGAGGGGGGCTACATCCGGGTCCTCCAGGACGTGCGTGGCAAGTACGGCTCCGAGGGTGACTACGTGATGAACCGGCCGCTGCACGGGCCGCGGAACCCCACGCCGGTGGACCACGCCACCGACACCTACGACACCATCGACTGGCTGGTGAAGAACGTCCCCGAGTCGAACGGGCGCGTCGGCATCATCGGCATCTCGTACGACGGCTTCCTGCCGCTGATGGCGCTGGTCAACCCGCATCCGGCGCTCAAGGTGGCCGTGCCGATGAACCCGATGGTCGACGGGTGGATGGGCGATGACTGGTTCCACCACGGCGCCTTCCGTCAGACGATGCTGCCGTACATCCTCGAGCAGCAGGCGACGCGCAAGGGGGAGATCAAGTGGGCGTCGGGCTACCGGGACCAGTACGACGAGTACCTCGCGGCGGGCTCGGCCGGGGAGATTGGCCGGCGGCACGGGATGGAGCAGCTCGGCTTCTTCCGCAAGCTGCTCGCGCACCCGGCGTACGACGCGTTCTGGCGCGATCAGGCGGTGGACAAGCTGCTGGCGGCGCGGCCGCTGACGGTGCCGGTGATGATCGTCCACAGCCTCTGGGACCAGGAGGACATCTACGGCGCGCCGGCGGTGTACGAGACGCTGGAGCCGAAGGACACCGCGAACGACCGCGTCTTCCTGGTGATGGGTCCGTGGCATCACGGCCAGGCCATCGGGGACGGCTCGAGCCTCGGCGCGCTCGAGTTCGGCGCCGACACCTCGGCGCACTTCCGGCGTGAAATCCTCCGGCCGTTCCTCGACCAGTACCTCGTCGAGGGCGCGCCCCGGGCCCAGGTCGCGCCGGTGACGGCGTTCGAGACGGGGACGAACCGGTGGCGCGAGCTGTCGTCGTGGCCCGCCGGTTGCGCGAGCGGCTGCAAGGTGAAGCCGGCCCCGTTCTACCTGCGCCCGGATTCCAGCGCCGGGTTCGTGGCCCCCGCGGCGGGCGGAGCGGCCTTCGACGAATACGTCTCCGATCCGGCCAGGCCCGTGCCCTACCGCGCGCGCCCCATCGTCGAGGACTCCAGCGCGGCCGGTGCCTCGGCGACGGACCCCTGGAAGAGCTGGCTCGTGCGAGACCAGCGCGAGGCGGCCTCGCGGCCCGACGTGCTCGTCTACGTCTCCGACGTCCTCACCGCCCCGGTGAAGATCAGCGGCCGCCCGATGGCCAACCTCGTCGCCTCCACCAGCGGGACCGACTCCGACTGGGTGGTGAAGCTCATCGACGTGTTCCCGGACGAGGTCGCCGCGCGGCCCGAGATGGGCGGCTACCAGCTCATGGTCTCGGCCGACATCTTCCGCGGGCGCTACCGCGAGAGCTTCGAGAAGCCCCGGCCGCTGCCCGCCGGCAAGCCGGTGACGTACCGCTTCGGGCTCCCCACGGCGAACCACGTCTTCCTGCCCGGCCACCGCATCATGGTGCAGATCCAGTCGAGCTGGTTCCCGCTCTACGACCGCAACCCGCAGACGTACGTGGAGAGCATCTTCGACGCGAAGCCCGGCGACTTCCGGAAGGCCGTACAGCGCGTGTACCACGCGCCGGGCCAGGCGAGTTTCGTGGAGCTGCCGCTCGTCATGCCCCAGGAGGCCAGGGAGGAGCGAAGTCCGGCACCCACGGGCCGATAGACGCGGAAGGGAGCGGAGTTCCTGGTGGGGCGGGCAGTCACGCGGGAGTTCCGCCTGCCCGCTCGTCCCTCCCCCAGAGCCCTGGATGGACGGCGCATCCATCTCCACATTGGGCGGCGTATCGAGGGGGGTTCACATGATTGCGTGGCGCTTGCCGCTCATCTTCTGTTGCCTCGTGGGGGCCTGCACGCCCTCCATCGAGGAGGAGAGCACCGGGGTTCCCGCCCAGGAGTGGGGGCACAGGGAGGACGGCTGCAAGCGGGAGTGCCGTCCCGCCTCCCTGGTGAAGGACATCGTTCCCGGGCCGGAGACGTCGGACCCGGCGGACCTGACGGACGTGAACGGCACGCTCTTCCTCACCACGCTGCCCTTCCCGAATCCCGGAGGCGTCATCGAGCTGTGGAAGAGCAACGGCACGCCCGAGGGCACCGTCTTCATCAAGACCATTTTCGTCGGGAGCTACCTCGGGGAGTCGCAGTATCCCACCGCCGTGAACGGGCTGTTCTTCTTCGTGGCCGCGGAGAGCGAGGAGGAAGGCATCGAGCTGTGGAGGAGCGACGGCACGCCCGAGGGCACCTTCCAGGTGAAGGACATCAACCCCACGGGTCCCTCCTATCCCGAGTGGCTCACCAACGCGGACGGAACGCTCTTCTTCGCCGCCAGTAGAGGGGAGGGGGGCCGGGACCTGTGGAAGAGCGACGGCACGCCCGAGGGCACGGTGCTCGTCAAGGACATCAACCCCGGCGGGTTCGCCGTTATCAGCGTCCTGGGCGCCCTGGGAGGAACGGTCTTCCTCTACGTCTTCGATGACACGGGGTCCCGGCTCTGGAAGAGCGACGGCACTGCCGAGGGAACGATTCCCCTGGCGGACATCGCCCCGGACCTGTACGTGACGGCCGTCGCGGACGGGAAGTTCTTCTTCGTCGCCGACGATGGCGTCCACGGTGCCGAGCCCTGGGTGAGCGATGGCACGCCCGGGGGCACGCGCCTCGTCGAGGACATCCGTCCCGGTGCGGAGGGCTCCTCGCCCCTGTCGTTCGTGTCGGTGGGCCACCAGGTCTTCTTCACCGCCGATGATGGCCTCCACGGCCAGGAGTTGTGGAAGACCTCCGGCTCGAGTGGGAGCACGCGCCTCGTCGAGGACATCCACCCTGGCCCGGCCGACACCTTCTTCTCCGACTACACCCAGGTGCTGACCACCGCGGCCGGCAAGGTGTTCTTCATCGCCGACGATGGGCGCCATGGACGGGAACTCTGGGTGAGCCAGGGCCAGCGGAAGAACACGCGGCTCGTCGAGGACCTCACCCCCGGGCCCGATGGCTCGTTCCCGGGTTTCTCCACGGGTCTGACCGGCATGGGCAAGGGCGTCCTGTTCTCCATTCCCAACGCCACCTACGGCCAGGAGCTGTGGAGGAGCGATGGGACGGCGAAGGGAACGTTCTTCTTCCAGGACCTCGCTCCCGGTCCCGCCTCGTCCTTCCCCTCCCGATTCACCCGGTCCGGCGATCGGGTCTTCTTCGTCGCCGATGATGGCGTGCACGGCCGCGAGCTGTGGTCCGTTCCCCTGGAGTCGCTCGGCGACTGCTTCACGCCGTTGCCCAACGACGGGTGACCTCCCACCCCCTGGATTGTCGGCTCACCGGGCTTCGCTGTTATCATCCCGGTGCCGTATCCACGCCATGCTCATCAATCTCGAAGACCTTCGACAGCGCGCCCGCCGCCGGCTTCCCCGGACCCTCTTCGACTACATCGAGGGGGGCGCCGAGGATGAGTACACCGTGCACGCGAACCGGCGTGGCTTCGAGCGCTACCTCTTCCGGGCGCGCACGCTGGTGGATGTCAGCGCGAGAGACCAGTCGACCACGCTGCTCGGCGAGCGGCTGTCCACGCCCATCATCCTGGGGCCGACGGGACTGGCGGGGCTGGTGGCGCCCTGGGGCGAGGTGCTCGCCGCGAAGGCCGCGGCCAGGCGGGGCAGCCTCTTCACGCTGAGCACCATGTCCATCTGCACCATCGAGGAGGTGGCCGCCGCAGCGCCACCGCCCCTGTGGTTCCAGCTCTACGTCTGGAAGGATCGGGGCATCACGCGCTCGCTGGTCGAGCGGGCCCGGGCGGCCGGCTACCGCGCGCTCTGCCTCACGGTGGACGTCCAGGAGATGGGCAACCGGGAGCGGGACCGGCGCAACGGCTTCACCGTGCCTCCCCGCGTCACCCTCACCCACCTGCTGGATGTCTTCCGGCACTTGGGCTGGGTGCTGCGCATGGCGTCCAGTCCCCGCGCCACCTTCGGCAACTTCATCGAGACCAAAGCGCTGTCCAGGAAGGACGCGCTCTCCGTCGCGGGCTTCACCAACAAGCAGTTCGATCCTTCCGTCTCCTGGAAGGACCTCGAGTGGCTGCGCTCCATCTGGCCGGGGCCGCTGGTGCTCAAGGGCGTCACCTGCGCCGAGGATGCCCGGCTCGCGGTGGAGCACGGTGTGCAGGCCATCATCGTGTCCAACCACGGAGGCCGGCAGCTCGACTTCCTCCCGGCGGGCACCGACGTCCTGCCCGAGGTCGTCGAGGCGGTGCAGGGCCGCGCCGAGGTCGTCCTGGACGGTGGCATCCGCCGCGGCTCCGACGTGGTCAAGGCCATCGCCCTGGGAGCCCGGGCGTGCATGATCGGCCGGCCCTTCCTCTACGGGCTGGCCGCGGACGGACAGGCGGGCGTGGAGCTCACCCTGGACATCCTCTCCAAGGAGATCGACCGGACCCTCGCCCTGCTCGGCCGTCCACGGCTGGCCGATCTCGACCGGTCCGCGCTCCGGATGGAGCCGCAGCCCGCGGCCTTGGAGCCCCACGCTCCCGCCTTGCGCGTGCTCGACGGGGCCGCCTGAATTTCCGCCGATCCGGCCCGAATCCCCGCTCTCCCATTCCTCGAGGTCCCGACGCATCCTCTGGTTCAATCGCCCGCTTTCCGAGGGCCCCCGAGGACACGTCATGACCCACGAACACTCCGCCCACCACGTCGTGCAAGGCTTTGGCGCCGATCGTGCCGCCCACTACGACACCCAGGCCTCCGTCAACCTCGCTGGCGTCCAGGCGATGTATGAGCTCGGCGTCAGCGCGCTGACCGCGCGGCTCGACGGCCGGGACACGGCGTCGCTGCTCTTCGTGGGAGTGGGCACGGGGGCGGAGTTGGTGCCCTACACCCGCTTCGGTGTGCCCGGCTGGCGCTTCACGGGCGTGGATCCCTCCGACGCCATGCTCGCCGTGGCCCGCCAGCGCCTGGAGGCCGAGGGCCTGCTCTCTCGCACGCACCTGCACGTGGGCGAGCTGCACACGCTGCCTCCCGGGCCTCCGTTCGACGGCGCGCAGATGATGGGAGTGCTGCACCATGTGGAGGGCGAGGAGGCCCGGCTCGCGCTGCTGCGAGAGGTGACCCGGCGGCTCGCGCCCGGAGCGCCCCTCGTGCTGGGTTGCCGTGTTGGCAATGACCCGGTGCTGACGAACGTGGAGCTGCGGCGGCTGCGGGCGCATGGCGTGCCCGAGGAGGCGCTGGAGCGCCGGCGTCAGCTCCTCTCGGTGATACGGCCCATCGAGTCCGATGCCGCCCTGTTCTCGATGTTCGCCCGGACCGGACTGGTGGAGCCGCGTCCGATCTTCGTCTCGCTGCAGTTCAAGGTCTTCCTCGCGCGCTTCGAGCCCGGGGCCGCGGGCTGAGGCCCCGGGGGACGCGTCCGCTCAGGGCTCGACGCAGGTGAAGCTGTCGGCCGAGTTGACGTCTCCCGAGCCCTTGTACCGGGGATGGCGCGGGTACTTGCACAGGGGCCGGGAGAGGACGCTCTGCCCTGTCTGGGGATTGAGCTTCGTGGCCACCAGCTTCGCCTGGGAGGGCGCGACGCCCTTCTCCACCCAGTTCTCCAGGGCGGTGAGCAGATCCACCGTGTCGGCGCCGGCTCCGCCGAAGCAGTGGTTGACGCCCGGGGCGGGGAAGTACTCGACGAACGTGTCCGCCGCGGCCTGGCCCCCCGCGGCCTGGACCACGTTCTCATAGTACGTGGTCGTCCCGTTCAAGCTGATGGCCGCATCGGTGCCACCGTGCCAGAGAATCAGCTTCCCGCCGCGCGCCTGGAACCGTCCCAGGTCCGGGTTGTTGGCCGACACCAGGGCCGACATCTCGTTGATGCGCGGGAGCCAGGCGTTGGGGTCGAAGGTGAGCGGGTCGAAGTTCGGGTCCCGGGTGATGAAGTACTTGATCATTCCGCTCCCGAAGAGGCCGCCCGCCGAGAGCGTCGCGTTGCCATTGCCGGTGAGCCATCCGGCCCAGCCTTCCGGGTCCGCCTCTCCTCCGGGGGGCCATCCCGCGTTGATGGTCGCGCCATCGAGGACCGTGGGGGAGTAGATCGTCCTGACCGAGGCCTCCTGCTCGGCCGTCAGACAATCCTCCCGCTCGGCGCCGGTGCACCGGAGCACCGAGGGATCGAACGCACACGCCGAGGGATGGGAGATGATGCCGTCGGCGACGCCATCCTTCGCATCACAGGCATCGAGCACTGCCTTGCCCAGCACCTGGAGCTTCCCGGCGGAGAGACTGGCTCCAGGCTTCATGAGCTGCCGGGTGTTCCGGTTGAAGGCAATCAGCAGCTCCACGAAGTTGTAGGCGGGAGCCCGGGCAATGATGCCATCGAAGTCCTCCGGCCACCGCTGGGCTTCGATGAGCGCCTCACGGCCTCCATTGGAGCACCCCTCGAACCAAGTCTTCGCGGCGCCCTTGCCATACCGCTCCTGGATGATCGCCTTCGCGATGGGAAGCACGCGGTGGATGGAGAGGGACGCGAAGTCGTCGAGCTTCTGGGCATCCAGGGCGAAGGAGGCGTCCAGGACATCGCCCGTGTGTCCGCCATTCGAGCCGATGGTGGCATAGCCATTCACCGTATAGACGCCGGTGTCGGGAATGAATCCGTCGAAGCCGCCGCCTCCGGCGTAGACCGTCTTCTCGTTCCACACCGAGGGCAGACGCACCTCGAAGTCGAGGGAGGGGGGAAGGGTGCCGGTGACCTTGCAGTATTCGGGCAACGGGCTGGACGCCGCGACGAGCTCGGCCCCGGTGATTCGCGCCTGCTGCAGGGTTCTTCCCCGGAAGGTCTCGCATCGGGAGCGGGGCGTCGGGTCGGAGCATCCCCCGAGCACGAGCAGCAACGCGGCCGCTGAAACACGCCCTGGAATCGTGTCACGCACGGGACAACCAGAGGGATGGGAGGTCATGGGCGCGAGGGTACGTACTCCTCGCGTGAGCCGCCAGCCATTCACGCGGACACTGTGTAGTCCTGGAGTGTGATGCCATTGGCCACCCGCTCCAGCACCTCCTTGGGCGGTGGCCCCTCGGTCGCATCCTCCGTCGCGAGCCGCTGGTTGCGCTCGACGAAGCCGCGCAGTTGTTGCTCGTAGCGGGCGAAGGCGGTGCGGTAAGCAGGGCGTGCTTCGAGCCGTCCCGCGCGTGGGCACCGTGGTGGCCGCTCCCGAGCACCGGGTCTCGCCCTCACCGCGGAGTGCCCGGCGGCGCGCGAACCCCGCCTCCGAGCAGGAGCTGTCGCGCGAGCGCATCGTGCGTGCCGCGCTCGGCATCGCCGATGCCGAGGGGCTCTCGGAGCTGTCCATGCGCAGCGTCGCCGCCGCGCTCGGGGTGCCCACCATGTCGCTGTACCGCCACGTGCCCGGCAAGGAGGAGCTGGTCCTGCTGATGGCGGATGCGGCGTTCGCGGAAGGCGAGCTCCCCCGGAGTCCTCCACCGGGGTGGAGGGCCCAGCTCGAGCGGGTGATGCGGCTGCACTGGTCGCTCTACCACCGTCACCCGTGGCTGGCGCGGGTGCTCTCCCTCACCCGGCCGCAGCTGCTTCCGAGCGGGATGGCCCACACCGAGTGGGTGCTGCGTGCGTTGGATGGCCTGGGGCTCGGGCTGGACACCATGCTCCAGGTGCACCTCACGCTGGTCGGCTTCGTGCGGGGAATCGCCCTCGAGTTGGAAGAGGAGGCCGAGGCGGAAGCCGAGACGGGCCTCACCAGCGATGAATGGATACAGACCCAGGAGGCGGAGATGGCGAGGGTCATCGCCTCGGGACACTTCCCGATGCTCTCCCGCGTTGGCGAGCTGGCCGGCGGGAGCTTCGAGCTCTCCCTCGACACGCTCTTCGAGACCGGCCTGCTGCGGCTGCTCGACGGCCTCGCCGAGCAGCTCCGCCGCGAGGGATGAGCCACGCGCCCGTGGGTCAGTGGCAGACGACCCTGCGCTGGAGGTTCGCGGCACGCTGCGCGCCGGCAAGCTCGTGGTCGATCGGCACGTCGTGAAGGCCGGGCGCTTCGAGGTCCAGGAGCGCGTCGACAAGTGAGGGAGACCCCGCCCGCGAGGTGTCTCAATCCCGTATCATGGGGAGACTGAACGTTTCGCGACGGGCCATCATGCCCGGAAAGGGCTTCTCCATGCTTCGCTCTGGAATCGAGACACGCCGGCACCCCTGGGCACTCGGGCTCACCCTGGCCGTGATGCTGCTGGGGACGCGCAGCTCCGCGCTCGAGGCGCCGAAGGCGGAGGCGGCGAAAGCACAGGCTTCGAAGAAGGAGGCTCCGAAGGAGGTGCCGAAGAAGCAGGAGGCGCCCATCGGCCAGGAGGAACGGGTCCGCATCGCGGGGCTCAACGAGAAGAACTGCACGAAGGGCGACCCGGAAGGTTGCTACAAGCTGGGTGTGGCCTCCGCGCAGGGGCTGGGTGTGGCCAAGGACGCGGCACGCTCGGCCTCCCTCTTCAAGAAGGCGTGTGACAAGGGCCATCTGGACGCGTGCAACGGCCTCGGCATCGCCTCCGCGCAAGGTATGGGGGTGAAGCAGGATTCGAAGCAGGCCCTCGCCCTCTTCGAGAAGACCTGCAACGCGAAGAGCGCGAAGGGCTGCTTCAACGTCGGCCTCACCTACGCGCGGGGCAATGGGGTACCGCGGGATCTGGCGCGCGCCGCCACCTTCTACGAGAAGGCCTGCACCGGGGGCGCGGCCACCGGCTGCTTCAGCCTCGGCCTCGCCTACGCGGAGGGGAACGGGGTGGCGAAGAATCCGGAGCGTGCCGCGACGCTTCTCACGCAGGCGTGTGACGCGGGAGACATGAACGGCTGCAACATCCTCGGCACGTCCTACATGTCCGGGAGCGGTGTGAAGGAGGACATGAAGCGAGCCGTCGGCCTCTTCGAGAAGGCCTGTGATGCGGGGCTGGCGGGAGGCTGCCTCAACCTTGGCCTCGCCTACCAGCATGGCGATGGCGTGGCGAAGAATCCGGAGCGCGCCAAGGCCCTCTTCAAGAAGGGGTGTGACTTCGGGTTCGGCCCTGCCTGCGACGCCCACCGGGACGCCGCGGAGACCGGCAGGTAGCACTTGCCCTGTCACCTCACGGCGAGCGCACGAAGCCGGCCACGTGGCGCTCGAAGGTCTTGCTCACCACGTTCATCTTCCGGACCCAGGCGAGCGCCTCCTCGCCGAGTCGCCCGTAGAGCTGGACATCCACGGGCTTCACGACGCCGAGGAGCGCCTTGAACTCCGGCCAGTCCGAGATCATGCGGATGTGGTCCATGATCTGACTGGGAGCGGCGAACGTGATGATCGCCCCGACTTCGGAGGAGCCAGGCGTGGCGTAGAACTGCACGCGCGCGAGCCCGCTCACCCCTTCGGCCTCCAGGCGTCGTGCCGCGGCCTGGACGGTGGCGGCGAATGTCTCGAAGGGTCCGGTCAACTCGAGCACCTCCACCAGGGTGACCCGCTCACTGACTGGTCGCTTCATGTCCCCGCTCCTACCCAGCACCCGCATCACGCCCTCCACCACGGTGGTGACCTGGTCCGCGGTGCTGCGCGCCTGCTTGAGCAGTGCGTCCACATCTCCGCCCGCGACCACGAGCGTGTCCAGCGGCGGCGTCTCGTCCATCCGCCGCGTTAGCATCTGGACACGTCAGGGCGGAGGCGTCACGGCGGGCATCGATTTCGGGCTGCCCAGGCCATCCAGCTCCGTGGCGGTGGGCACGAGGGCTCCCGCGGTAGTCCGCGACGTTCCAAAGAGATGTCTGCGGCCGGGTGCTATGCTGCGAGCACCGCGAGGAATGCCATGGTGCTGCTGGACGTCCTGGAAGAGCAGCTGAGCGAAGCCGCCTTCCAATGGGAGCAGTGGGAGCGCACCCTGGTGGCGCCGGACTTCACGCTGGAGGAGACGGCGGCGGTGGAGGAGCGCCTGCGGGCCCATCTGGAGGGACTGGAGGACGAGAGCGCGGCCGAGGCGGTGCTACGTCCCGCCTTCGAGTCGGAGGAAGCACCGCTCCTCTTCGCGGCGGCGTATGCGCTGCTGGCCCGGGGGGAGGTGGACGAAGTGCTGCTCCAGTTCCAGAAGGCCGGGCCCGAGGCACGCACAGCCATCCGTCGAGCACTGGAGCTGAGCGAAACTCCCGGGCTGAGCGCACGATTGACCGGACTGCTGAAGCTGGAGGACCGCGACCTGCAGACCCATGCGTTGGAGACGCTGGCCTTCCGCCAGGAGGCCTCCCCCGCGCTGCTCACGCGCTTCATCGCCCATGAGGAGCCACGTGTACGGCTCGCGGCCCTGCGCGGCGCCCTGCCGCTGCCAGAGGAGGAGGTACGCAGGTTGTTGCCTGCCCTGCTGGACGCCTCGCACCCCGGCGTTCGCGCAGCCGCCATGGAGGTGGGCCTGACATCCGGAGTGAGGCTGGCCTGGGATGCCTGCCGAGAGGCGGTGCGGTCTCGCGCCGCGCTCGGCCCCGAGCCCCTGGTGCTGATGGCCCTGGGCGGAGACGACGAAGACATCTCGCTCCTGGTGGAGCTGCTGGAGACGGCCGAACTGCGCCCGATGGTCCTGTGGGCCCTGGGCTTCAGCGGGCGGTGGGTGGCCATGGAAGCCTGCGTGAAACATCTCGCGGACCCCTCGGTCGCGCCGCTGGCCGGGGAGGCCTTCTCGGCGATGACGGGGCTGCGGCTGGACGGCCCCCACGCCCTGCCTCCGGGAGAGCGTCCGCAAGGGGCGCCTCCGCCTCCCGAGCTGCGGGAGGACCTGGACGCGAACCTGATGCCCTCCCCCGAGGACGACCTGCCCTGGCCGCGAGTGGCCGCCATCACTGCCTAGTGGGACGGAGCCCGCGGCCGCTTCGAGAAGGGAAGGCGCTACCTGCTGGGCCAGCCCTTCAGTGGCCCCGTGCTGGTGGACGCCCTGGAGACCAGTCCCATGCGGCGCCGGCACGTCCTGGCACGAGAGCTGGCCATTCGCACCCGGGGCCAGCATGTCATCGCCACCCGAGCCTTCATCCCCCGCCAGCGCGCGGGCCTCGCCAGGGTCCGCGGCGCCCACCTCTCCCTGAGAGGGCCTGCTTTCGCGCACACCTCGCGCTGAGGACGACAAGGACCGAGGCACCATGCCCGTACTCGACAACCTCACCTCCTTCGCGGCCGCCGACTTCCTCTCCCTGACGAAGCAAGGCGAGGAGTGTCTCGTCATCGTCGTCGCCGGCAGCTTCGTCATGCCCCCGCCAGGGCGCTCCCCGGGAGCACCGCTCGCGCTGTGTGACGAGCAACTCGCGCCGCCGCGAACCGACACGTATTGGGGGGAGCCGGAGAAGTCGAGCCTCCGCTACGAGGCGCCCTCCGCGTACACGCGGCCCGCCACCGACGTCCTGCTTCACGGCCGGGCCTGGGCCCCCCGGGGCCGCAAGGTGACGCGGGCGCAGGTGACGGCACGGGTCGGGGCGCTGGAGAAGCGGGCGCTCGTCTCCGGCACGCGCGTCTGGTACCGGAGCCTCGTCGGGCTGAGCGCCTCGGACCCACTGCCCTTCGAGTCCGTGCCGCTCCAGTACGAGTACAGCTTCGGCGGCACCTGCGCCTCGCGGTACGAGGCGCACAACCCCGTGGGCCGGGGCCTCTACGAGAGCGCGCAGGAGGCACTCGACAAGCCCCTGCCCTCCCTCGAGGAGCCCCAGGCGCCGATCCGCGGTTGGACGGACAGACCACCGCCATGCGGCTTCGGCCCGGTGGCGCGCCACTGGCAGCCTCGCCTCGGGTGGGCGGGGACCTATGACGCGGCCTGGGTGGAGAAGCGGGCGCCGCTCTGGCCACTGGACTTCGACGAGCGCTTCTTCCAGACCGCGTCACGGGGGCTCCAGGCCTCGCCCCACCTGCGAGGAGGGGAGCCGGTGGTGCTGGAGGGTGTTTCGCCCGAGGGGCCCATCGCCTTCGCCCTCCCTGTCTTCAGGCTGCTCGCCCGCTGCACCTTCGCCCGGCGACGCGAGAAGCGGCGCATGACGCTCGACACCGTGCTGCTGGAGCCGGAGGAGCGCCGGCTGGTGCTCACCTGGCGGGCCACGTTTCCAACGCACCGGGAGCTGGCCACGCATGAGGTGACCTCGGTGCGGCTCCTGGAGCCCTGGGAGGACGCGCCGTGAGCGGAGAGCAGGTGGTGGGCCTCGGCCTGTGCACACCGATTGGCACTTCGCGGCACATGACGCTCGCGTCGCTGCGCGCGGGACTCGTGCGCTTCGCGGAGACGGAGGTACTGGACGACCTGGGACACCCCGTCCGGGCCTCTCGGCTGGGACTCCTCGACACGGCCCTGTCGCGCACGGAGCGCATGGTGGCCCTCGCGCGTCAGGCGCTCGTGGGCGTGCGGCCCGTACTGACGGCGCAGCCCCGGGAGCCGGTGCTCCTGTACCTCGGACTGCCGGAGCCCGGAGCGGGGGCCGCGGCGGTGGAGCAGCAGGCGCTGGTGGCGGCGCTGATGGCGGAAGCCGGGGGACGGCTGAATGTCGTGAAGGTGTACGCGACGGGCCGGGCCGCCTTCTTCGAGGCCCTGAGCACGGCCCGGGCGGACCTGCGCTCCGGGCGCACCGGGGCGCTGGCGCTGGTGGGGGCGGTGGACTCCCTGGGCGACAAGGCTTCCCTGGAAGCACTGGCGGCGGCGCGGCTGCACCTGGGACGTCAGAATCCGGACGGGAGGATTCCCGGGGAGGCGGCGGGTTTCGTCGCCCTGGCCCGTCCAGGGGCATCCAGGACGCTGGGGCTGGAGACCATGGGAACCCTGCTGGGCACGTCGCTCGCGGTGGAGCCTCGGCCCTTCACGCGGCGGGAGCCCAGCCTGGCGGAGGGACTGACGGAGGCATTCCAACACCTCCGGCGTGACGCGGTGGCGGGTGCACGCCGGGTGGATGGCGTCCTGGCCTGCCAACCGGGAGAGTCATTCTGGGGCACCGAGTTCACCCGGGCGTACCTGCGCAATGCCGCGCTGATGCCCGAGCCCCTCCACGTGGGAGTGGCGGCGGAGGGGCTGGGGGATGCCGGAGCAGGCGCGGCTCCCGCCATGATGGGCATCGCCCTGCACCGGGCGAGGTGGCGTGAAGGCGGGCCGCGCAGGACATTGGTATACGGGTGTTCCGACAGCGGCCGGGTCGGCGCCTGCGTCGTGGAAATGAGTCCGAAGGATTGAGGGAATCATGAGCAAGGTCTTCGCCAATGGCCGCTCGGTTCTGCACAAGGGCGCCGGCAATACGCATGTCTCGGCCGCGCCAGACGTCTGCAAGGTCCCCACGCCGGCCGGGCCCGTTCCCACGCCCTTCGTCAACTCGGCCCAGGACTCGATGCTCGCCAAGGGGAGCAAGAAGACGACGATCGAAGGCAACCCGGTGGCGCTGACGAGCTCCGAGCTGAGCACCAGCTCCGGAGACGAACCGGGGACGGCCGGCGGCCTCATCTCCTCCAAATTCAAGGGGAAGATGACCTGGGGCAGCGGCAGCACGGACGTGAAGGTCGAGGGCAAGGGCGTGGTGCGCTTCCTCGACCCGACGCTGCACAACGGCAACACCTTCAACACGTCCTTCATGGCCATGGGCGGCACCGGCCTGGCCTACGGGGATGACACGCAGTGCACGGCCTGCAACAAGTCGGTGGACACGCACCGGGTCCTCGAAACGCCCGAAGTCGTGGGCCACGTGGACATGGTGTTCGTGGAGCTGATGAAACGCTTCGCGGAGCAGCGGCCTCTCATCGACCGCTACCTCGAGCTCCGGAAGGAGCGCAACGAGGTGGAGAACGATTCCATCGAGAGGGCCAAGGAGGCGGCGGCCCACCTCACCTCCAAGAAGGAGCGGGTGGGTGAGCTGCTCGCCCAGCTCAAATCGAAGGACGTCGCGGACAAGAAGCCCATCACCGCCGAGCTCGGCCCGCTCCAGGCTGAAATCAAGGCGGCGGACGCGAAGATCAAGCAACAGCGAACGGAGGAGCGCCAGAAAGTCCTCATGATAGAGCAGGAGATGAACAGTCTCAATGCGCAACTCGAGGGCATGAGCCCCGTGCTGCGGCTTGACGACACCACCAGGACCTTCATCGGCCCCTACATGATCGGGGTGTGTATCTGCAAGTGTCCCCAGGATCCCAAGATGCTCGCGGCCTGCTCGGGTGATGCCGCCCCTGGCTTCCGGGAAGCCGTGGCCGCCACACCGTTCGAGCTGGTCGAGAGCTTCCAGAAAAGCGAAAACCAGACGAATAAACTCGCGGATATCGGGCGCGAGAAATGGGAGTGCTCCGCGCCCAAACTCCTCCAGAAGGGCGGGGCCGCGGGACACAAGGTGCGCGCGATGTCGGAGCGCTATTTCGCCCCCAAGCAGCTCACGAGCGTGACCGTGGAATACAGCCGCCGGGGCGAGGATGACGCGGAGCCTCACACGGTCACGCATGTGTTCGGCCATGGAGCGTCGGTCCCCTCGTGCAAGGAATGCCAGGTCCTCACCCCCGAGATGCTGTGTGACAACAGCAAGGAATGCGCCTGATCCATGGACGAACTGCTAGCACTGCTCGAGCGCTACGCTCCCGGCTACGACGGTCGAATCGAGGGCTACCCGGACGTGCTCCTGGACGAGCTGGAGGAGGTCTTTGGCCGTCCGCTCCCGGAAGTCTATCGGAACTTCGCCCGGTGCATGGGGACGCGTGGAGGGCCGCTCCTGGCCGCTGTGCGCTCCTTCGATCCCCTGCGTGATGTCGCCGAGCTCTACCGGCTCGCCCCGAAGGGAGAGCTGCCGCCGCGGCGGTTTCTCTTCATCTTCGGAGACCCCAATCCCCTGGCCCCCCATCACTACTGGCTCGATTTGGAGTCCCCTTCCGAGGAAGGAGACTGTCAGGTGGTGCGAATGCCCTTCGGAGCAGACGCCTGGAAGACGAAGTTGCACCGGGAGGCCATCGGCTTACGGGAGCTGCTCTTCCTCTGGGCCATGGAGCACGTCCACCTGCCAACCCTCCCTCATCAAGCGAGTTATCTGCGCCGAGAGGGACACACGGCGCCCGGTGCCGAGGACATCGCGCGACTGCTCGAGCAGATGGGTTTCGTACGACTGCCCTATCCCCGATACAGCATGCTCTTCGAGCGGGAGGGGGCGGCGGCACGGCTGTACCGGTCTCCGGACAGTCTCCATTTCAATCTTCGCGTGGGCATGCGCCATCCCGAGGAGCTGAAGCGTTTCCAGATGCTCCTCGAGGACAACACGGACCTGGGAAGGTCTCCGTTCTAAGCGAGGGTCCGGCGGCCTCGTCCTCACCGCTTCGTCGAAGGCCACGCGGTCTCCGCGCTTCCAGCCCATCGATTTGGCGAATCCCTCTTCCACGGAGAGCTCCGGTGCGCTACCCGACGCTCACCGGCCCCCGGGCTTCATCCCTGCTCGAGGGAGGCTCAGGGCCCGAGCGAGTCCAGCACGTCGCAGCGCTGGGCGTTCAGGTTCGAGCCTGGCCCGAGCTCCATGTTGATCTCGAGGTACGCTTCCCCGTCCCGGGTATACGCGGGCCACTGCACCGCGCCCTCGGCGTTCGGGTCTCCCTGGGTGGCGAAGCGGGTCCAGTAGCCGATGAGCTTCCTGGACAGCTCCCGCTCGGCGTCGGAGTCCAGGGCGAAGCGGCCCCGGCTCAGGCCGAAGACGAAGGGCAGCTCGGCGGAGTGGTACGCGCCCAGCTTCAGCATCCCACCGAAGACGCTGCCCAGGGGCTTCCGGGGCTCGTAGGTGAAGAAATAGGCATGCACGGGCTGCCCCTGCTCCACCAGCGTGCGCGCGAGCCGCCGGGTGGGGCACACGAACATCGCGTCACCGAGCAGCCGGCTGAAGGCCGCCTTGGGCGAGGCGAAGTCCTTCGCTGGATAGGCGCGCAGCAGGGGCTCGGCCTTGCCGGGCGAGCGCACGTTCACCGCGGCCTCGTACTGCTCGGGCGTGTCGATCTTCGCCTGGAGGGTGAAGAGGGTGCCCTCGTCCCGGTTGGCCCCCAGCATCAAGGGCACCTTCGCGTACCTGCCCTCCGCGAGGAGCTGGCGCGGCGCCGCGGGGATGACGTGTCCATCCACCACCGGCCCGAAGCCCACCCGGGGTTTGAGCAAATCGAGCGCGGCCCCACTGGCGGCGAGCAGTTGCTCGGGCGTCCGGGTGCGCAGGCACGCGGCGATGTCTCCCTCCGTGCAGCCCACCTCGCGGGCGAAGCGCACGCCGCGCTCCTCGGCGCTGTCCTCCTGCCCGGGCGTGCCCGGGTCCTTCAGGGGCGTGGTGCCCAGGTAGCAGGTGCCGCTCTCGGCGATGAGGCGGTGGAAGAGACCCTGGGCGGCGGGCGAGACCATCTGCAGGCACGCGGAGATGGCGCCCGCGGACTCGCCGAAGAGCGTGACGCGGGTGGGGTCTCCTCCGAAGGCGGAGATGTTGTCGCGCACCCACTCGAGCGCGAGCCGCTGGTCCATGAGGCCGTAGTTGCCGGAGGAGCCTCCGGGCGCTCCATCGCCGAGCGCGGGGTGGGCGAGGAAGCCGAGCGCGCCCAGCCGGTAGTTCATGCTCACCACCACCACGCCCGCGCGGGCCAGTGCCGAGCCGTCGTACAGCTCGTCCTGGGTCGAGCCGAGGGTGAAGGCGCCGCCGTGGATGTAGACCATCACCGGTGCGGGCTTCTGGGGCTGGAGCGCGGGCGTCCACACGTTGAGGGTGAGGCAGTCCTCGCTGGCGGCCTCGACGGGCTTGTTGCCGTTGCGCATGTCCACCTGGGGGCACCGGGCGCCGAAGCGCGAGGCATCGCGCGGGGTGCTCCAGGGCTCGGCGGGCTCGGGGGCGCGCCAGCGGCGCTCGCCCGTGGGGGGCCGGGCGAAGGGGATGCCGAGGAAGACGGCGACGCCATCCTCATAGGCGAGGCCCCGAACGGGTCCCCGGCCGGTCTCGGCCACGGGGGCGGGCCCCCTGGCCAGGGCGGGCCCGGTCGAATGGGCGCAGTGGGTGAGCAACACCAGGCAACTGGAGAGGAAGAGCCAGGAGGACGAGCGCATGGGCTATCTGGAGCACATCCGCCCGTCGCTGCCCATGGACGTTCTCCGCATGACTTCCATGCCCGATGCGCATGGGGCGGGTCGATTCCGGCCGCCTTCCCATGGAGGTTTCCCGCCGCTCTGAGCCGAGCCTACTCCCAACGAGGAGGCTCGGCTCGCCTTGGGGGGACCCAAGAGGAATGTTTGGGGTTGGATGCCGGGTCTACCCATAGAATCCTGCTCCATGCTGACTACCCAGATGGGCGTAAGGAGGAGCAAGTGCCCGGCACATGGCGTGGACTTGGATGGCTGCTGGTGGTTCCCTGGCTCGCGAGCTGCGTGAGTGGGCCCATGGTTCACTTGGATACGGGCGAGGGCTCGCCCATCGTCCTCGCGTCACCAGCCGACGAACCCGCTCCCGTGGAAATCCGTCAGGAGGATCTCGTCTTGGCTTTGACGGAGCTCGTCCTGCGCCTGCCCCTGACCGTGGAGTCCCCCCGCCGGGAA
Organism: Archangium sp.; assembly: GCF_057119385.1. Classification (NCBI taxonomy): domain Bacteria; kingdom Pseudomonadati; phylum Myxococcota; class Myxococcia; order Myxococcales; family Archangiaceae; genus Archangium; species Archangium sp. The sequence goes on from NZ_DBNGVP010000212.1 coordinate 118,721, forward strand.
GACTGGATACGACTTGCGTCCTGGGGTGAAGGCTCGCGAGACCCGGCCCTACGGATGCAATTGAGCCCTTGTTCGCCTTCGGAATCGCCGGACGGGTGCCTGGTGCTGCCGACGAACGCGCCACCGCCGGAGACGCTGGGCCGCATGATGCTGGCGCTCTCCCTTGCCATGGACACGGTGTGGGAGGGGGCGGCGGTACCCCTCAGCGAGTACCTGGACCCGCTGGCCTTCAAGGTCATGGTCTACACGGCGATGAGCACGTACCTGCTCACGTTGATGATGCCCGAGCCAGTGACGAAGGGACTGGCGGCGGTGCTCACGGTGTACCTGGTGGCGTACCTGGGCCTGGGGCCGGTGTGGGCCATGGTCGGGGCGGGCTGGCAGTTGCTGGAGGACTCGAGGCGGGCCACCACCACCGAGGATTTGAAGAAGGCGGGCCACCGTTTCGGCCGGGTGCTGGGGGACAACGGCATGCGCGTGCTATTGCTGCTGGCGACGGCGGCACTGGGGGGCAAGGAGGGGTTCGTGAGCAAAGGGCCGGGGTTGCCCGGCTTCGCGCGAGCGGCGCTGGCCTCCCCGGCACGCACGGGGGTGATGCTGGAGGCAGCGGGGCAGGTGAGGAGCGTGGCGCTGGGCGTCAAGCAATTGACGGTGGCGCTGGCGCCCACGGCGGTGGCCTCCATGGCCACGGGATCTGGCGGAGGGGCTCCGCCCTATAAGGGCCGTCTCACCGGAACGCCCAAGCAACCCCGCCTCAATGATGATCCAGAAACGACACGAGGGCGCATCCGCGAGAACGAGTCCGCCCGTACCCTCGCCGAGCACGGTTACGATGTGGAACAGAACCCACCCCGCAGGAGCAACGGCAAGGAGCCAGACTACAAGCTCAATGGGGAGTACGCGGACTGCTACGCTCCAAGAACCGATAAGCCCCTCAACATCCTGGACACCGTCGCATCGAAAGTGAACGACGATCAAGCGGCTCGCATCGTCCTCAATCTCGATGACAGCCAGGTGACGCTCGATGCCCTCAGGAAAGCGCTCTTGGAGAACCCATCACGAATGAGAGCTCCCAATGGCGATTGAGTATGATCTCCACTTGTCGACCCAAACAAAACCACGACAAGCGTTGGAGGAACTGGCAAGCCAGATTTCTGGCTTGACTTGGAGTCAAGACAGAACGTTCTTGTTCGATGCCTCAGCACAGATCTCGCCATCGGAATCGCGCACGCTCACACAAAAAATCATCAAGGATGCATTCCATTTTACCCCAACGCTAAGGGTTGGGTTCCGCCGCCTGGCCGATGCGGACTGGGACCGGTTCAGGGATGTCTTGCTGGACGCATCCCTGCTCCTGCTGGACGAGGCACAAGACGCGGTCCTCCTCTTCAATGGAGAGCGCATCGAGTTCCAGCGCCTGGGTGGGCAGCTCGTCTTCAATGCGGAGTCGGGCTATTGGCGTGACGAGGGCTGGTTGAGGAGCAGACTCCCCCGCCCTTTCGACTGGCGCCCCCTGTCGTCACCCATGCTTTAAGCCGCGAGAAGAGCAGGGCGCCTCTGGATGGGCCACCAAAGACGGCTTCACTCAGCCCTGCAACTCCCGCAGCGTCACCGAGGGGGGCGCGTCCAGTACCCGCCGGGTGGCGAACATCCCCGCGCTCACCGCCGCCAGGACTCCCAGCCCGCCACCCACGCCCACCATCCGCCAGTCCGCCTGCCAGGGCAGATTGAACACCTGCGTGGCGATGACTCCGGCCAGGAGTGATGCTGCGATCGCCGCGGTGAGGCCCGACAGCAGGCCGATGGCCGCGAACTCCGAGGCCTGCGCGAGCCGCAACTGCCGGCGGCTTCCACCCAGCACCCGCATCACGCCCCCTTCCAGCAGGCGCTCGTCCTGACTGGCGCTCACCGCGGCCATCAGCACCAGCAGGCCCGCGAGCAGCGAGAAGTAGAACACCACCTCCACCACGGTGGAGACCTGGTCCGCGGTGCCGCGCACCTGCTCGAGCAGCGCGTCGACATCCACCACCGAGAGGTTGGGGAAGCGGGCCACCAGCTCCGCGGTGAAGCGCGTGCGCTCGGGAGGCACGTGCATCGCCGTGATGTAGCTGGCCGCATAGCCCGCGAGCGCGCCCGGCGACACCAGCACGATGAAGTTCGGCCGGAAGCTCTCCCACTCCACCTTGCGCAGGCTGGTGACGGTCCCCTCGAGCCGCTGGCCCGCGATGTCGAAAGCCACGCGGTCCCCGAGCTTCCAACCCATGGATTTGGCGAAGCCCTCCTCCACGGAGAGCTCCGGCTTCTCCGGGCGCTGCGGTCCCCAGAACGTGCCCGCGGTGATGCGGTTGTCGTCGCGAAGCGTGGCGGCGCTGGAGAGGTTGTACTCGCGCTCCCTCCGCCGCCGTCCCTGACGTTCCTCCTCGGTGTTGGCGGTGGCCTCGGCGGGCGGGGCCTTCACCGGCTCGCCGTTGTGCTCCACCAGACGGCCACGCACCATGGGGAAGAGGTCCGGCGCGGGCAGCCCCTGCTCGGCCATGAAGGCACGCACCGGCTCCTGCTGATCCTCCTGCACGTTGACGATGAAGCGGTTGGGGGCCTCCTTGGCGAGCGCCACCTGCCAGCGGTCCAGCAGGTCGGTGCGCACGAAGGTGAGCAGCAGCAGCGCCATCAGCCCCAGGCCCAGCGCCGACACCTGCGCGACGCTGGTGGCCGCGCGCCGGCTCACATTGGCCAGCCCGTAGCGCAGGCTCCCGCGCAGCCGCGAGCGCAGCCGCCGCACGACGGAGATGAGCCCCCACGCCAGCGCGGCCAGCACGCCCAGCGTGGCGACGATGCCGAGCAGCATCGCGGACGCCAGCCCCGCCGAGCCCGCCTTCCACCACAGCAGCGCGGCCAGCCCCGCCACGCCCGCGAGCCCCACCAGCCAGGAGCTCGGCTCGGTGCGGTCGAGGTCCCTGCGCAACACGCGCAGCGCGGGCACCCGGCGCAGCGCGAGGATGGGGGGCGCACCGAAGGTCAGCAGCACCACCAGGCCCACCCCATACCCCTGCACCGCGGGCACCCAGCCGGCCGCCGGGATGTCCAGCTTCAGCGCCCCGGAGAGCCACCGGCCCACCAGCCACTGCGACAGGAAGGCGAGCACGACGCCCACCGTGCTCGCGATGAGCCCGGCCAGCAGCAGCTCGCCCCCGTGGGTGGCCACCAGCGTGCGCTGGCTCGCGCCCAGACACCGCATCACCGCGGTGCTCGACAGGTGCCGCTCGCTGTGCCGGCGCGCCGCCATGGCCACGGCCACCGCCGCCAGCACCACCGACACCAACGCCGCCAGGCTCAGGAAGCGGCCGGCCCGGTCGAGCGCGGAGCGCATCTCCGGACGCGCGTCCTTCACCGTCTCCAGCCGCTGGCCCCGTGAGAGCCCCTCGCGCGCGGTGCGGATGAAGCGCTCCACCGCGTCCGGCTCTCCGGCCACCACCAGGCGGTAGCGGAGCCGGCTGCCCTCCTGCACCAGCCCCGTCGCGGGCAGGTCCGCGAGGTTGAGGAACACCCGGGGCGCGATGTTGAAGTAGTCGATGGAGGCGTCCGGCTCCTGCACCACCAGCGCGGAGAGCCGCAGCTGCGACTCGCCCATGCCAATCATGTCCCCCAGCTTCGCGTCCAGCGCGTCCGCGCCCGCGCGGCTCAGCCACACGCTGCCCCGCTCGGGAACGCCCGCGGCGTCGTGCTCGGCGCCGTCCACCGCGTCCACGACGCGGAAGCGGCCGCGCAGGGGAAAGCCCTCGCCGAGCGCCCGGAGCTCGCCGAGCTTGAGCCGCTCATCGTCCGCGTCGCCGACGCGAATCATGCTGGGCATCTCTTGCGTCTCGGTGCTTCGCAGCCCGGGCGCCTTCGCGGCCTCGCGCACCACCCCGTCCAGGGGCGTGTCGCCGAGCACCACCGCGTCACCGCCGAGCAGCCGGTTGGCCTCGAGGGCGAGGGCGCGCTCGGCGCGGTCGGTGACGAAGCCGATGGCCGTCACGGCCAGCACGGCGAGCACCAGGGCGGAGAGGAGGATGCGGAGCTCTCCGGCGGCGAAGTCACGGCGCAGCTGGCGCCAGGCCATCTGGAGCAGTCTCATGACGCCTGCCGCTCCTCGTTGACGAGGCGTCCGCTGTCGAGCCGCAGCCGCCGTCCGCAGCGGGCCGCGAGGTGCTCGTCATGGGTGACGAGTACCAGGGTGGTGCCGGCCTCCGCGTTGAGGGAGAAGAGCAGCTCGACGATGGCCTGGCCGGTGCGGGTGTCGAGGTTGCCGGTGGGCTCGTCGGCGAAGAGCACCGCGGGCCGGGTGACGAAGGCGCGCGCCAGGGCGACGCGCTGCTGCTCTCCGCCGGACAGCTGGCGCGGGTAGTGGCCCAGGCGCTCGCCCAGCCCCACCTTGCCGAGGATGGCGCGGGCGGGCGTCTCCACGTCCGCGTCTCCGCGCAGCTCGAGCGGCAGCATCACGTTCTCCAGCGCCGTCAGCGAGGGCAGCAGCTGGAAGCTCTGGAAGACGAAGCCCACCTTCTCGCCGCGCACGCGCGCACGGCCGTCCTCGTCCAGGGCGGACAGCGGCTCGCCGTCCAGCAGCACGCTCCCGGAGCTGGGCGTGTCCAGCCCGGCCATCAGCGACAGCAGCGTGCTCTTCCCCGAGCCGGAGGCGCCGACGATGGCCACGGTGTCGCCATGGGAGATGGAGAAGCCCACCCCGTCGAGGATGGTGAGCGCGCCGGAGGGCAGGGGCACGCGTTTGCCCAGTTCCGTCACCTGGAGGGCCACCCGCTGGGGGCCGGGCTGGACTTTGGTGTGCATCGCGAGGTCGTGGGGCATATTGGGTTCTTCGTCAGGCGAGGGTCTGCTCGCGGAGCAGGCTTGTAACGGCGGCCCGGAGGAGTTGCAGCGGATGAGCCAAGGATACATGAGGGAGCGCACCCGGAATGCCGGTGTGCTCGGTTTCCTGGTGGTGACACTGGCCGTGGGGCTGGCCATGTGGGGGCCGCCGGCCGGGGCGGCCGCGCCCGCGCGGACGGTGCTGGTGATGGGGGACTCGCTGTCCGCCGCCTACGGGCTCGCGCCGGAGGAGGGCTGGGTGGCGCTGACGGCCGAGCGGATGGCCAAGGAGGCGCCTGGCTGGCGGGTGGTGAACGCCAGCGTCAGCGGTGAGACCACCGCGGGGGGCGCGGCGCGAATCGAGGGAGAGCTCGCGCGCAACCGGCCGGCGGTGGTGGTCATCGCCCTGGGCGGCAACGACGGGCTGCGGGGCCTGCCGCTCAAGCAGACGCGGGCCCACCTGGAGAAGATGGTGGGCGCGGCCAAGGCCGCGGGGGCCCGGGTGTTGCTGGTGGGCATGCGCATGCCGCCCAACCTGGGGAAGGCCTACACGGAGGGCTTCGCGGCCAACTACCGGACCGTGGCCGAGGCGCACAAGGTGTCCCTGCTCCCGTTCCTGCTGGAGCCCATCGCCATGGAGCGCGCCTCCTTCCAGGCCGACAACATCCACCCCATCGCCGCCGTGCAGCCCAAGCTGCGCGACCATGTCTGGCCCGCGCTGGCGCCGCTGTTGAAGTAGTCAGGCCTTGCCTTCGTCGACGATCGCCTGGGTGGCGTCCTCCAGCCAGCGGCGGGTCGCGGCCGACGAGCGCCGAGTTCACCCCGGCCAATTCCGCCACCTCGCGCACCCCGGTCTGCGCGAAGCCCCGCGTGGAGAACAGCGTTCGTGCGGCGCCGAGGATCGCGGCACGCGTCCGCTCGGCATCTCGCTGGCGCGCCGGCCTCTTGGGCTCCGAGGAGCCGGGGATGTACACGGCCGTTTACTTGGGACAACAATCGGGTTGTGTCCAGGATGTACACGGACGTGTACATGCGCCGCGGCCGCCGGGTCGAAAGGAGGAGAAGTACGCCAAGGCGCCGGAGATCTTCGCCCACTGCCAGCGCATCGGCCGCCAGTTCGACCTCTACAAGGCGGCGCTGTTCCAGACGCAGATCGCGAAGATGGACTGGGACGAGAACACCCGGCGCTGGAACGTCACGACCACCCGGGATGACAAGCTCGCGGCGCGGTTCGTGATCATCGCCGGTGGCATCATGCACAAGGCGAAGCTGCCCGGCATCCCGGGCATCGAGACCTTCCAGGGCCACGGCTTCCACACGAGCCGGTGGGACTATTCCTATACCGGCGGTGGCCCCACGGGCGGCATGACCCGGCTGGCGGACAAGCCCCGAGAGCGGGGGCTTCCCGCCCGGGTACATCCCCACGGGGGTGGCCGTGGGCCAGTCGGGGACCCTCTACCTGTCGTCCGACATGGAGAGCGCCCTCTACCGGTTCGTCCCCGAGTCCGCGCCCGTGACAGGGAAGGCACGGCCATGAAGCTCCAGAAGAAGATCGTCGTCGTGACGGGCGGTGGAAGTGGCCTGGGCCGGGAGCTCGTCCTCGCGCTGCTGTCGAGGGGCGCGAGCGTCGCCGCCGTGGACATCAACGCGGCTGCGCTCGAGGAGACCGTCAAGCTGGCGGGGATGAACGGCGCCAACCTGGCCACCTACACGGTGAACGTCGCGGACCGGGCCCAGGTGGAGGCGCTCCCGGAGCGGGTCATCTCCCGCTTCGGGGCGGTGGACGGCATCATCAACAACGCGGGGGTGATTCAACCCTTCGTCAAGTTGAAGGACCTGGACTACGCGGCGATCGACCGGGTGATGAACGTCAACCTGTTCGGAACGCTCTACATGACGAAGTCGTTCCTGCCGCACCTGCTCGCGCGCCCGGAGGCGCACATCACGAACATCTCCAGCATGGGCGGCTTCCTGCCCGTGCCGGGGCAGACCATCTACGGTGCCTCCAAGGCGGCCGTGAAGCTGCAGATGCGGGGTTTGCTGTCGCAATAGCGGCGGCTGAAGGCGGCGTACCAGCGGGGCCGCGCGTCCAAGCTGTTCCTCGACGTCTGGTACGAGCACCGCGGCGCAGCTGAACTGACGGGGCGGGGAAGGGTGTCAGGGCCTTCGCGGCGTCTGCCACCCTTCCGGGTGCCTACGGGCCCATGCCCGTCCCGCCGGAGACCTTCGGCATGAAGTCCGCGGCGGGGGCGGCGGCGGGCTCACGCAGGGGCGGCAGGCCCACGCCCGTGGGCAGCCACGTCTCCTGGAAGGAGGCCCTCCCGAGGTCCGAGGCGCGAACGACGAGCGCCGTGGACACCTCGGCCAGGACGTGGTCCTCCACCTTCAGCAGCTCGGCCCGGGCGCGGATCGCCTGCTCCTTGCCGAGCACCTCCTGGGCCCGGGCGTCATCCAGCACGTAGACGAAGGTGCGGAAGGGGCTCGGGCGCTCGCTCAGTCCGGGGCCCAGCAGCGCCCCCTTGCTCTCCAGCCGCGCCGAGGGCATCGCCGCGCCGGGGCACCCGAGCTGCACGCGCACCGGTGCCTGGCCGAAGCCCGACTTCTCCCAGAGCGGGTGGCGCTCCCTCAGCAGCGCCAGGTCCGACTTCAAGGCGCCCAGCAGCTCGCCGCTCCGCTCCTTCAGGGCCGGCGCCAGCTCCACGCAGACCTGCAGGCCGGTGCGCTCGCCCACCAGCAACGCATTGTCGAGCATCAGGTGGGGGTGCTCGGACTCCACCTCCTCCATTCCCGCGCACCGGACGCCGAGGAACAGCATGCCCACCATGGCCACCACGTGGGCCACTTCCCGCCGTGCGAACATCTTCATGGCTTGCATTCCTCTCACCACGTGTTGGCGCGGTCCGCGATGCGCGTGACCGAGTTCTTGTCATTGGCCGTCGGGTACCAGACCGGGTCGGTGCACCCCATGCTCGAGTACAAGTCATTGTGCATGACGCTGTTCAAGCAGTGCCCGTAGTAGTCCGGGTCCTTGAGGCCGAGGATGTGGCCCGTCTCGTGGTTGATGAACTTGCGCGCGCGGGTGTCGTAGCCGTTGACGTGCTCCGTCTGGAGATAGGAATACCCCCACTTGTAGTGGGTGTGGTACCCGTCATAGACGGCGTTATCGAACACCACGCAGCTGTAATAGGTGCCGCAGAGCGGCACCTCGGTCCAGTCGTCCTTGATGTGGTACTCGTACTCGATGGTGGCGCGCGTGGCCGAGTCGTAGTCGAAGCAGAACCTGGAGGCGCGCCACAGGTCCACGCGCCAGTTGGCGGTGCCGTCCCAGAGGGTGCTCAGCTTGGCGAGCGTCTCCTCGATGAAGTTGGCCATCCGCGTGCCGTCGATGCTCGCGGTGCGCGACTGGACGCAGTACTGCTCGTCCTGGTCTCCCGGGCTGGTGCTCGTCCCGTTGTTGCCGTGAATGGTGGCGATGTGCAGCTGGGTTCCACCCGTGTGGGTGTGATTGGCGTGGGCCCTGGGGATGTGGTGCCACGCCACCACGGACAGCACGGCCACCCAGCCCAGGCCAATCCAGCCGGGCGTCCTTCGAGAGCGGGGGGGAACTTCCGCTGGGGGGGGTAGAGACATGAGGCGGCTCCTGGTACATCGAGGCGGATCCGCATCTTCTCATAAATCGTGAATTGCCGGGTGGTTTGGGCTTCACGATTTGTGTCGTTTGGAGCACAAGACGCCGAAGCGCTACGGGGCGGGGCACCTTCACCTGACTGGGTGAGGCGCCGCACTCGCCCCCCTGGCTCCACGACGTGCCGGGTGTCTCTCGTCAGGGGCTGAGACCCACCGTCCGCACCGGCGAGAAGCGGTGGGTGGTCGTCCCGTCCCCCACCTGGCCGTAGGTGTTGTGGCCCCAGACCCAGACAGTGCCGTCCGGCCTGAGCGTCGCGACGTGATAACCGCCGCCGTCCAGGAGGGTGACGTCGGCGAGGCCCGGCACCTGCACGGGCGTCAGGCGATCGGTGGTCGTCCCATCCGCGAGCTGGCCGTAGGCGTTGTCGCCCCAGATCCAGACGCTGCCATCCTGCTTCAGCGCCACCGTGTGACCGATGCCCGCCCCGAGGGCGGTGACGTTGGTGAGGCCCGGCACCTGCACGGGCGTCAGGCGGTCGGTGGTCGTCCCGTTCCCGACCTGGCCGTAGTAGTTGTAGCCCCAGGCCCAGACGGTGCCATCCTTCTTCGCCACCACGGTGTGCGCCTCGCCGGTGGACAGGGCGGCGACGTTGGTGATGCCCGGCACCTGCACGGGTGTCAGGCGCCTGGTGGTCGTCCCATCCCCGATCTGGCCGTTGGTGTTGTCGCCCCAGATCCAGACGGTGCCGTCCCGCTTCAGCGCCGCGGTGTGATAGATTCCAGTGGACAAGGCGATGACGTTGGTGAGGCCCGGCACCTGCCCGGGGGTCGGGCGGTAGGTGGGAGTGGCCGTCCCATGCCCGAGCTGGCCGTGGACGTTGTAACCCCAGGACCAGACGGTGCCGTCCTTCTTCAACACCACCGTGTGATAGGCATAGGTCGCGATGGCGATGATGTTGCTGAGGCCTGGCACCTGGATGGGAGTCAGGCGGTCGGTGGTCGTCCCATCCCCGAGCTGGCCGAAGAGGTTGTTGCCCCAGGCCCAGAGGGTGCCGTCCTTCTTCAACGCCACCGTGTGGTAGTAGCCGGCGCTGATGGCCGCGACATTGCCGAGGCCGGACACCTGCAACGGCGTGGTGCGATGGGTTTTCGTCCCATCTCCGAGCTGGCCATACATGTTGTTGCCCCAGATCCGCACCGTGCCATCTTCCTTCAGCAGCGCCGTGTGGTAGAGGCCCGCGGCGACGGTGGTGCAGGTGGGGACGACGACCCGGGACAGCGTGCTGAGGTTGGCGGAGCAGAGGGTGCGGTTGCCATTGCTGTCCACCACCATCGGCCAGGCCCTGACCTCGAAGGTGCGCGTGGTGCAGGAGAGCCCCGACTGGCTGAAGTACCAGTTGCCCGAGGTGCCGGTGCGCTCCTCGGCGCTGAAGAGGGCACCATCCACGTAGTACTCCAGTCGCACCGAGTTGGCGCCGCTGGAGACCGCCCAGTTGCCGCTGCCCGCCATCTCGCCCTGATACGTGCTGATGCCCTGCAAGCCGAGGCTGGTGACGTTCAGGCCGGAGCACAGCTGCGCTTCCAGGGTGCCTGAAGGCTCCTCCAGCGGAGCCGGCGCGGCCTCGGGGGCGCCATCACAGGCCACCAGCAGCAGCCCGCACAACAGGGCCAGGAAGGGCGCACGGCTCAGGTCTCGCTTCATCGAGGATTCCTCCACTTCAGGACGCACACCATCCTGATGGGCATGAACGGCCAGAGCAGATAATACGAGAAAACACTTATTTCAAGGAATCTTTGCTTCGAGCCGGGCAAGGCCGTCATGCACTCTGGAGCAGTCTCCTCTTGGAGGCTTGTGCCCCTCACCGGCCGGAGCGCCCGCCCACTCCTGGGAGCGGCCACAGGCGGACCAGCAGGGCCGCCAACGCCGAGGCGATCGCCAGCAGCGTCACCGCGGCCCATCCCCACCGGGCCAGCAGGAGGCTGCCGCTCGCCGCGCCGAGGGACATGCCGGTGAGCACGCCGGCGAACAGCACGGTGTTGAGCCGGCTGCGCGCGGAGGGCTCGAGGCCGAAGACGACCGTCTGATGCGCCACGAGGGTCATCTGGACGCCGAGGTCGAAGCCGATGGCGCTGGCGGCGATGAGCCACAGGCGGGTGCCCGGTTCGAGCCACGGCGACGCGAGCATCGTGGCGAACGAGGCGGCGGTCAGTCCGGCGCCCAGGCGGGTGACGACCTCGGGGCCGAAGCGATCCGCGATGCGGCCCGCCACGGGGGCGCCGAGGGCTCCGGCCGCGCCCGCCAGACCGAAGGCACCGGCGGCCGCGCTGCCCAGGTGGAACGGGGCGCCATGGAGCATCACGGCGAGGGTGGACCAGAAGGCGCTGAAGCCCACCGAGAGCAGGCCCTGCGCCAACGCGGCCCGGCGCAGGGCGCCGTGGGTGCGCCACAGGGTGGAGAGCGAGCCGAGGAGGGCGCCGTACGTGAGCGTGCTGGCCGGGCGGAAGCGGGGCAGGCCGCGCCAGGCCACCAGTCCGATCAGGGCCACGCTGGCGGCGGCGAGCATGTACATGACGCGCCAGCCGAAGTGCTCGGCGACCACGCCGCTGATGACGCGGGACAGGAGGATGCCGAGCAGCAGGCCGGTCATCACCGTGCCCACCACCTTGCCGCGGTGCTTCTCGGGCGCCAGGGTCGCGGCGGCCGGCACGATGTCCTGCGCCAGGGTCGCCGTGAGGCCGACGGCGAAGCTCACCGCCAGCAGCGGGCGGATGTCCGGGGCGAGGCTGCCCAGCAGCAGCGCCACGCTCAGGAGGGCGGCCTTGAGGAGGATGATGCGGCGCCGGTCGAAGCGGTCGCCGAGGGGCGTCAGCAGCAGGATGCCCAGCGCGTAGCCCAGCTGGGTGAGCGTGGGCACGAAGCCCACCGCGGTGTCGGAGGCGCCGAGGTGGGTTCCGATGACCCCCAGCATGGGCTGGCTGTAATAGAGCGACGCCACCGACAGCCCGGCGCCCGCGGCCAGCAGCAGGCAGAGGCGGCTCGACAGAGGCTCGCTGCCCTGGCTGGCGGTGGAGGTCACGCCGCCGTGTCCGGCGGTGCTATGTACGGTGCGAATGAGAGACATGGTGTTCATCCCTGGCGATGCGAGACGAAGCAACAGTGCGCCAGAGAGGGAAGCCTCGGTAGTAGCGTGCTCCGCACAGTGGATATACGCTCCGCGTATAACCCATGCCTCCTCCTTCGAAGCCGCCCCGGTCCCGTGTCTCCCCGATGCGGAGGTCCCCACCCGCCGCGCCGGCCACCGCGGATCGGCTCGAGTTGATGCAGACCTTCCTCCGCATCGTGGACGCTGGCAGCCTGTCTTCCGCCGCCGCGCAGCTGGGTACCACGCAGCCGACGGTGAGCCGCCGGCTGCAGGCGCTGGAGCGCTCGCTGGGGCTGCGGCTGCTCCAGCGCTCCACCCATGCCATGAAGCTCACCGAGGACGGCGCGCGTTGCTATGAACGCGCGAAGGAGCTGCTGGCCAGCTGGGACATGCTCGAGGCGGACCTGCGCGGCGCGGGCGACGAACCAGAGGGCCGGCTGCGCGTCGTGGTGCCGCACGCGTTCGGACAACAGTTGCTGGTGGGGCCGCTGACGGAGTTCCTGAATCGCCACGCGCGGATGTCGGTCGAGTGGCTGTTGTACGACCGGGTGGCGGACTTCATCGCGGACGGCATCGACTGTGCGATCCACGTCGGCGAGGTGCATGACCCAAGCGTGGTGGCGATCCGCGTGGCCGAGGTGCCGCGCATCGTCGTGGCCGCGCCGTCCGTGGTGGCGGGCGTGCCCATGCCCACCCATCCCGACGAGCTCGCACGGCTGCCCTGGCTGTCGCTGCGCACGTTCTATCGCAACGAGGTCTCGCTGACGCACGTGGACACGGGCGAGGTCCAGCCCATCACCTTCCACCCGCGCCTGAGCACGGACAGCCTCTATGCCATCCGCAGCGCCGCGGTGAATGGCCTCGGCGTCTGCGTAGCCTCGGCCTGGGTGCTCCACGAAGACATCCAGCGGGGCCGGCTGCTGCACCTGGTGCCGCGCTGGCAGGCCGCGCCCCTGCCCATGTCCCTGCTCTATCCGTATGCGCGGTTCCACCCGGCGAGGTTGCGCGCTTTCGTGGAGTGGATGCGGGAGATGATTCCCACGGCCGTGGCGGCGGCAACCGGGGCAGGGGAGAAGAAGAAGCCCGTCCCGGAGCGGTAGCCCGTGGTGTTACCGGTCGAAGAACGACACCGGAATCTACTTGGAAGCTTCAAATTCAAAGAGATCTCCAAACCAATCATCAGCCGGGGTTGACGTGTATCCCTCTCCCCTGTATTCGGAAAAACAAGCGTCGTGTGATTGTTTGGAGCCTGAGCTACGCAGGCATGCTTGCAGTTTCTGGCAAGCGTCGTTGCTTGTGTCGGGATTGGCCTGGTCTGGGGCGGCATCTCCCTTCTTCCCGAGGTGTTTCCGCCAATCCTTCAGGTTGAAGCAACCGATATCGGTCCAGAGCTTCTCCACGATCTTCCGTTGAACCTGCTCCATGCAGCCGCTGGGCTCCTCGCTGCTCGGGCCATCCTGTTTGAAGCTGGCCCGGCATGCGGGCTGAGCCTCGATCTCCACCACCACCTGCTCCTCTGCCTCCAGGGAGAAAACGCAGCGCCAGCCGCCAGGGTCTTCCTTGTTGGAATCAGTCCCGCCTCCCTCGGGTTTCGGGGTGCAGATGGGGACGGTCGCGAGCCAACCGGGAATCCGCCACGCTTTCTCGGATTCGACCTCTCTCAAGAAGCTGCTCGCTGCTTCCGGATTGACCGCCTTCAGTTGCATGGCGATGAGGACACGTGCGAGATCGCCTCTTTGCTTTCGAGAATCGTCCAGAACCACGCTCAGCACAAGACCAAAGGCGCAGAGAATGAGGATGATGGCTACGGCAAGCGCCACCCGCACCCTGACCAACCACAGAAGGATTCGCCTATTCAGGGCCTTCGAGCGGCTTTTCTTGATCAGCGCCTTCTCGTCCTCGCCGACTTCGTCGGAGTGTTGCTTTGCAATGTATTTCGCTTCATCGAGACGGCGCCCGCTCAAGAGCGTCTCGGAACTCTTCCAATCCTTCACCCAGCTCTTGAGCTTCTCCAACTGCGCGAGTTTCTCGCGGTCTGTCTGCAACCATTCCTGGAGGGGCTTCCACTTCCGGATCAACGCTTCGTGGGCAACCTCCACGGCGGTCGTCTCGCCCTCGCCCGAGCTTACCAGCAACCGCTCATCGACGAGCCGGCCGAGAATCTGATCGAAATATCTCCGGTGGTCCTCTGGATGGCGCGGCCGGATTTCCTCAAGGAGCGCCTGCCGCCGTGTGTCTTTCGCGGTGTTGTCATCCCGCGTGCTCACCAGCCGGACCAGGAGGCGGCGTGCGAGCTTCTTTTTCGTTTCGTCGAGCTTCTTCATCTCGGCATCGGCCCGGCGTTGGAGCGCGCCCGTGACGCATCCTACCTTGTCATAGGCGGCCTGCGTGAGCTGACGGCCCTCGCGGTGCTGCCAGAGTATGTCCAGCGTGTCCTGGAGCAGGGGGAGCGCGCCTGGTTCACCATCGATGTCTTCCAGCATCCGGCGCGCCAGGCCCGGCTCGAGCGTGAGCCCCACCAACTGCGCCGGCTTGGAGATGATCTCCTCGAGCTGCGGCCGGGTCATGTACCGCACGAAGATCCGGTGCGCCTCATCATAGGCGATCTTGTCGAGCCGTGTGTCCTGGTCATCGATCGGGATTTCTCCGCAGCGGCCGATGAAGTCCACGCGCAGGGTGACGATCACCGACACACCGGAGTCGGCCTGGCCGGCCAACGCCCAGAGCCGGCGGACGAACGCATCGCGCTCCTCCTTCGACTCCGTCTGGGTGAAGACCTCCTCGAACTGATCGACCACGAGCAGCAGCGGCCTGTCCCGCTCCGACCACTTCGAGAGGGCGGCGTCGAGAGCGGTCAGTGGCCTCGTGCCGGGGCGCATCTGTTTGAACACCCACGTGGACCCGGGCGCCTCGCACATGCGCGGCACCGCACCGGCGAGCACCACCGAGGACTTGCCGTGGCCCGACTCGCCCGCGATGACGAGGAAGCGCGGCGCTCCGGCCTTCGTGAGCGAGCCCAGGTCGTTGATGATCTCGTTGATCTCCGCGTCGCGACCGAAGAGGAAGCGCCTATGCTCGGGTTGGAAGGTGAGCAGACCGCGGTAGGGGCGCAGGACGATGGGGCGGTGATCCTGGCCATCGGCGCCGCACGCGTAGAGCTGCATGCTCGCCCAGTCCAGCTGGGCGGTGTCCCGCACGAGTTCCTGACGCGCCGCGAGAAACGCGCTCTCCACGGATGAAGGGCCGCCGAGCAGCACCCGGTAGAAGGTCTTGGAGAACCGGTTGGAGCCGACAATGGACAAGGGAAAGCGCGAGGCGATGACCGCCTCAATCCCCATCATGTGGAGCTTCTGCGCGATACTCCACAACTGGTTGTCGGGCTTGCCGAAGTTGCCGCCATTGCAGGCGGCGATGACCACCAGCCGCACCATGTGCTTGTAGGGGTGGAGTACCCTGCCAAGGTTGTCGGCGTGGACGATGGTGGGCTCGCCCGCGTCGCCGCTGTTGAGCACGAGGCCGTGCTTCTGTTCTTCGGTGCTACCGTGGCAGAGCAGGTGGAGCACCGAGATGGGCGTGCCCCCCGGGTCGTTGGCCGCCTTGAGCACCTTCTGCAGACTTTCGCAGGTGGCGTGCTGGAGGACGTCACCCTCGGGGTCGAAGGAATGATGGCCCGCTTGCGCGCCCTGCTTGATGGCGCTGAGGTGCTCGGAGACGGGAACGTATCCGCCGGCCGCTGACCAGGCGAAGAGGATACGTCCTCCCTCGGGCCGGGGTGAGGGCGACTCGGGCTCGGTCGTGGCGTTGGCCCGCTCGTAGCGCACCAGCACGGAGGGCAGCTCGCCCAGGTGCTGCCCGCTCGCCCCGATGGGGAGCAGCTCCCAGGGCAGTATGTACAGCTCGTCGGCGACGGAGCGGATGGTGACGACCACCGGCTGCTCGCGTGACACCGCATCCAGAAGCCGCGCCTCCTGGCGTGCCCAGTCGTCCGACTTCAGGAAGGCGCGAAGCGTCCGGCCGACGCGCTGGACAATGGCCGGATCGCACTTCTTATTCTGGAGGGCGACGAGATCGTGGAGCAGCGTCGCGTTCCACTGCAACTCGAGGGTCTCGACGTCTCCGTTGGCACACTGGACGTCTCCGTTGGCACACTGAAGGACATACTGCGTCCACCCGTGGTGGAGGCGAGGGGAACGCTTCTCCGCGTTCTCAGTAGGAATGAAATCCAGCTGTAGGGACATGACTGTATTCATCGCGTGAGGGCTCCATCGCTTGACTTTACGCCTCTGCAGGGTGCCTGGGAAAGGTGTCAGAGGGTTGTGCGCGAGTTCACCCAGATGAAGTGACGCGCCTCACGGCGGGGCCATCGCGGAGGGGTCGAGGTGGACAAGTACGAGCGACGTATCCGCGCCACCAACCCGCTGCACGGCCTCCTTCAGTTCCTGCACCTGGTGCCGCGCTGGCAGGCCCCGCCCCTGCCCATGTCCCTGCTCTATCCGTATGCGCGGTTCTACCCGGCGAGGCTGCGCGCTTTCGTGGAGTGGATGCGGGAGACGATCCCCGCGGCCGTTGCGGCGGCAACCGGGGCAGGGGAGAAGAAGAAGCCCGTCCCGGAGCGGTAGCGCGTGGTGCTACCGGTCGAAGAACGACACCTGCTGGAAGCGCAGGCCGGCGAGGATCTGCTCCACCCGCGCATCGGACAGTGCGCCGATGCGTTCACCCAGGCGGGACTTCTCGACCGAGGAGATCTGCGACACGACCACGACGCTCTGCTTGGGAAGGTTGCCCTCGCCCGGCTCGAGCAGGACGTTGCCCGGCTCGCTGGCCCGGTGCAGGTTCGACGTCAGGGCACAGACGACCACGGTGGTGATGCGCGAGTGGTTGAAGACGTCGTCCTGAACCACCACGTGGGGATGGGAGTAGCCCGGGGCAGGCCCTCGTGAATCATCGGGCGCGATCCAGAACACGTCACCGCGGTTGATCCTCACGGGAGGCGTGCCCGTGGATTCTCCTGTGTTCGTCGTCATATGTGCTCGCGCATGTGGCCCGGAGCGCGCATCATGACAGAGCGGCTTGGCCGTGATCAGCGCTGACTCATCCCTCTCGTGACTGCTCGTGGCGTGGGGCTGGAAAATTGCTGGACGGACTACTGTGTCCTGACAGGGATGTCACGGTGTGTAGTTTGGGAGCCGCCTCCAGGGCGTGGAACCTCGCGGAATGTCTGAGATTGGCTTCTGGCCTGCCCATTGCTGCAGGATGCGCGACCCCATCCCGTATCAGGAGGCGACTGAATGAAGATGAAATTCTGGGTGACTGGAACCGTGGCACTCGCGCTGGGCGCCGTGGGCTGCCAACCGCCGGATCCCGAGCCCGAGGAGGTAGCCGAGGTGACCGCCAGGCGTTCTGGCGATCTGGTCCGCAACATGGGCACGAGCATGCGGACGCTGAGCAACTTCTCGGCGCTCGAGATGCTGACGGAGGTGGCGTCCAGCGTCGGCGGTCTGGGCAACATGAGCGGCGGCGTCCAGGGCATGTCCATCACCGGCATGGCGGAGGAGGCCCCGCTGCCGGTGCCGGGCGTCCCGGATGAGACCACCTCGCAGGCGCAGGCCGCGCTGGTGGAGAAGTACCTGCGTGAGCGCATCTTCATCGAGGCCAACGTGGAGGAGACCAAGGGGAGCTCCACCACGTTCCGCATCACGGGCGAGGATCTGTGCTCGGATGGCTCGACGCCGGCGGACCCCGCGTGCGTGGCCGAGGTGGACAGGTACGAGCTGCGCATCCGTGCCACCAACAAGGGAGACAAGGGCCTGGACCTGGAGCTGCTCTTTGGCCCCAACCGCGCCGAGCCCCTCTCCCTGTCCTTCTCGGACGTGCGGGTCGGCATGATCGTGGACCTGGGTGGCGTCAAGGACACGGTGACGCTCCTGAGCCCCGAGACGAAGCTGCCTCGGGTGATGGTGGGCCGCGTGGAGCTGGCCCTGACGAGCAGGGGACCGCGGGATGTGGAGCTCCAGACGTCCATTCTGGATGTGCTGAGCCTCGAGTGGGATGCGGCGGCGGGCGCGTATGCCTTCAGCACCGCGAAGGCCTCGCCCCTGTTCGAGACGAAGGTGTGGCAGAAGGATGGGGCGAACCAGGCCCGCATGGCCCTGAACCTGGGCACCACCGAGATTCGCGCTCCGTACAGCGGCGCCAAGGCCGAGTTCGCTGGCAAGCCGTATGTGTTCTCGCTGTCCGGTCTGTCGTACGAGATGGAGGCCCAGGAAGGCAGTGAGGCGCTCACCGTCGCGCACCTCGGCCTGGGCGAGGCGCAGAGCTATCTGGCCCTGGGGGAGCACACGCTCACCACCGTGGACCTCAACGCGCTGTCCGGCCGGCATTTCGACCTGCACGTCGAGAAGGGGGCGGATGGACTGGCGGTGCTGAGCGTGCGGCCCGAGTTCGACCTCTCCGTGTTCACCGATATGGGGCCGTTGAGCGCGGAGGCGGACGGCGGAGCGTCCAGCGGCGGCTCCGGGCAGAGCTTCCATGTGCGGCTGAGCGGCGGCGAGGCCCCGAGCGTGCGCTCGGTGCCCGCCAACACGTCGACGGGTTTCCCCGGCGGACTGCAGGTGGTGTCGGGTGAGCTGTCGGTGGCGGTCAACGAGTCGCGGGTGACCGTACCGGCCACGAAGTGCCTGGTGAGGGAGCGCACCACCACCACCGAGCCCACCACGGGCGTTGGCTTCGCGGCGCGCGATTGCCAGTAGACCACCCGTAGGAAGTGAGTCGCGCACGGGCGGGTGGGGGAGCGGCGGCTCCCCGCCCGCCCGGATGCGTTTTCACGTCCTCCCAGGCTCCGTCCGTTGCACGGCCTCCTTCAAGAGAGAGGGCACATCCAGGACGAGCCCCACGCGCCCATCGTCCAGCAGGGTGGAGCCGGACACACCGGGCAGGGAGCGCAGGAGCCGGTCCAGCGGTTTGAGGACGCGCTGGCCCTCGCCATACAGCTCGTCCACCACCAGCCCGGCGAGGCCCTCGCCGTGAGCCACCACGACCACGCTCTCCCGCTCCGAGCGAGCGCCCTGCACTCCGAGCACCTCGCTCAGCCGCAGGTAGGGCAGTGCCTGGCCACGCAGATTCAGCACGCCGCCGCCGGGCTGCCCGTGCAGCTCCGCTGGCAGCTCCAGGCACTCCCGCACCGTCTCCAGCGGCAGCACGTAGGTCTCCTCGCCTATACCGACGGCGAAGCCCTGGATGCTGGCCAGCGTCAGCGGTACCCGCAGCGTCACCGTGGTGCCTCTTCCCTCCTCGCTGAGCAGCGTCACCGTGCCCCGCAGCGCCTCCACGCCGCGGCGCACCACGTCCATGCCCATCCCGCGTCCGGACACCTCCGTCACCGCTTCCGCGGTGGACAGCCCCGGCAGGAAGACGAGCTCCGCCAGCTCCTCCGCTGTCATCCGCTCGGCCTCCCGCCCCAGCGCGCGCGCCTTCTCCCGCAGCCGCTCGTACCGCAGGCCCCGGCCGTCGTCGGAGAGCTGCACCACCAGCATCCCCGGCTCGTGCGAGGCACGCAGCACCAGCCTCCCTGAGGCCTCCTTGCCCGCCTCGCGCCGCGCCTCCGGCGCTTCCAGCCCGTGGTCCACCGCGTTGCGCACCAGGTGCAGCAGCGGCTCGCGCAACCCCTCCACCAGGGTGGTGTCCACCTCCACGTCCTCTCCCTCCAACACCAGCCGCGCCCGCTTGTGCTGGGCTCTCAGCAGCTCCCTCACCGCACGCAGTTTCTGCCGGAAGAGGGGACCCACTGGAACCATCCGCACCCGGTTCACCTCCTCCTGCAGCTCCAGGTGCAGCCGCTCCGCCTCGAGGTGTACCCCCAGTGCCTCCGCGGCCGAGCCCTTCGCCAGCACCTGCGTCAGCTGCCCTCGGGCGATGCTCAGCTCGCCGGTGAGGTTGGCGATGCGGTCCAGCTTCTCCACGTCCACCCGGAGTGTGCGCACGCGCCGGACCTCCTCCGGCGCTCCCGCGGCTCCCACCGGTACCGGCCCCGTCAGTCCTGGCGCTCGCAGCTGCTCCAGCAACCGCTGGGCGTCCGTTGGCATCCGCTCCTGTGCGGAGCCGGAGCTCGCGGCCGCCGTCAGTGCGCGCAGGTGGTCCACCGCGCTCAGCAGCAGCGTCACCAGCTCCCCGGTCGCCAGCCTCCGCCGCTCCAGCAGCGCCTCCAGCACGTCCTCCACGCCATGAACGAAGTCGGTGAGGGCCGGGAACCTCAGTGACATCGCCAGGCCCTTCAGCGTGTGCGCTCCGCGGAAGACGGTCCGCAGCACCTCTTCCCGCGGGTGGGCCTCGAAGGCGAGCAGTCCCGCCTCCATCTCGGCGAACAGCTCCTCCGTCTCCGTCCTGAAGGATTCGAGGATCAGCTCATGATCGATCTTCATGTGACCCTCGGGAGCCCCTCGTCAGCGGCCCCCCGCCCGCCGGGCAACGGGCGCAGTGCAGGGCCATGCCCCCTTGCGTCTCCAGCAGCTCGAAGAGCACATGGTCCGTCGCCTCGAAGGACGGTCATCCGCGTTTCCATCCGTTGCCGCTCGGTGCTCAGGCGGCGCACCCGCGTGTGCAGTGCCTCGTTCTCCTGTTGGAGCTCCCGCACGCGCCGGGTGAGGTGCTCCGGGTGCTCGGGCGTGGTGGGAGCGTCCCTCTGCTCGTCTCGTTGCATCGCGCTCTTCCTCTCTACTCGCCCAGATACCGCTCGAGCTTGTCCAGCAGCTCATTCACATTGAAAGGCTTGGTGATGTAGTCGGAGCAGCCACTGGCGAAGCCCCGCTGCACGTTCTGGGGCTCGCCGCGGGTCGTGACCATGATGATGGGAATGTCGCGTGTCCGCTCGTGCGCGCGCAGCGTCTGGCAGGCGGTGAAGCCATCCACGTGCGGCATGAGGACATCCATGAAGATGATGTCCGGGTGCTCGGCCAGGGCCGTCTCCACGGCATCCTCCCCGTCCCGCGCGGTGAGCAACTCGTAGCCCCGGTCCGCCAGCAGCAGCTGGTGCATCAGCAGGACTGTCTGTGAATCGTCGACGAGGAGGATCTTCTTCTTGTGAGACATGGTTGCTCCGGCAATGACTCGCCCTGGCTGCTGAGCACCCTGGCGTGGAAGAAGCTGAGGGACTGCGTGGACGCGGCGGGGGTGTTCTCGCCCAGGCTTCACACCCGGAAGCGCCTGAACTCATGGTCCTCGCCCGGGAGCGGGGCCTGGGCGGCGGGACGCGGACCCGGAGCCCCGGGGCCGTGGGCGTCCGCCGCGGCCTTGAGCGCGTGCGCCGGGGACGGAGCCTGCCCGCGGGGGGTTCCCCCCACCCGGGGACGGGGCCGCGGGCGATCGCCGCGCTCGTGGCCGCCCTCCACGCGGAAGTAGGACACCCGCTGGGTGAGCGCCTCCGCCTGGGCGGAGAGCTCCTCGGCGGTGCTGGCCAGCTCCTCGGAGGAGGAGGCGTTGCGCTGCGTCACCTGGTCCACGTGCTGCATCGCCTTGTTCATCTGAACCACCCCTTCGGACTGCTCGATGGAGGTGGCCACCACCTCCTGCACCAGGTCCGCTGTCTTGCGGATGGCGGGGACCAGCTCCTCCAGCAGTTGTCCCGAGCGCGTGGCCACCTTCACGCTGCTCGTCGCCAGCCCGGAAATCTCCTTCGCCGCCGTCCGGCTCCTCTCCGCCAGCTTACGCACCTCGGTGGCCACCACCGCGAAGCCCTTGCCGTGCTCTCCCGCCCTGGCCGCTTCGATCGCCGCGTTGAGCGCCAGCAGGTTCGTCTGGTAGGCGATCTCCTCGATGATGGAGACCTTCTCCGCGATGGAGCTCATCGCCTCCACCGTCTCCTTCACCGCCCGGCCACTCTCCTCGGCGTCCCGGGCGCCCTTCACGGCCATCTGCTCCATCTGCAGGCTGTGGTCCCGGTTCTGGGTGATCCGCGCCGTCATCTGCTCCAGGCTGGAGGTGGTCTCCTCCACGCTGCTGGCCTGCTCGCCGGTGCCCTGCGAGAGACTCTGCGAGGACGCCGACACCTGCACGGAGGCCGCGCTGAGCGTGGTGGCCCCCATCCGGACCTCCGCTATCGTCTCGGAGAGCTTCCTCACCATCTCCTTCAGGGCGAAGAGGAGGCTCGTCCGGTCGTTCGTCTTCGTCTCCACGTGCACGGAGAGGTCTCCGTCCGCCACCTTGTGCACCATCTCCGCCGCGTATCCCGGCTCCCCGCCGAGCTGCCCGGCGATCACCCACGTGGTGAGCAGGCCGAGCCCGAGGGCGAGGGGGACGGCGGCGAAGAGGAAGCCCAGGACGAACCGCCTGAACCCCTCGTACGACGCGGTCGACTGCTCCGAGAACCGCTCCATCTCCGCGAACTTGTGCGTCTCGAGCTCCTTGATGACCGCTTCGATCTGGTTCTCGACCGTCCGGGCCTCCTTCACGCCCGCGTCGATGTAGAGATCCTTGCTCGCCGCGATCAGCGCGGGCAGCCGCCCGCTCGTCGCGAGCTGCAGGACGTCCTGCTGCTCGTTGCGCAGCTGCGTCATGAGCTGCTCCACCTCCGCGGCCTTGAGCTGCTGGACCGGCTCCGAGCCGGAGATCGTCTGCTGGTAGGCCGCGAACGCCTTCCCGAACTTCTCCCGGCTCGCCTCGAGCTCCGCGGTCCGTTCCGCGAACCGCTCCGTGCCCACGTCCAGCACCACGTTTCGAAGGGTGCGGGACATGTGGAGCATGTGCACGTCCGCCTCGAGCAGCTTCACGAGGGCGAGGGCGTGGTGCTCGTGTATCTCCTTGAGGCTCTCGTCCGTCTGCGCCATGCCACGCAGGCCCTGCACGCCGACGAACACGGCCAGCACCGTGAGCAGCCCGAACCCGAGCGCGAGCTTCGTGACGACCTTCAAGTTGCGAAACCAGTTCACTGTGCGTTCATCCTTTGCTGGGCGCGCAGGGTCTGCGTGACAGGGGGGCCAACGCAGTCGGCACCGGCCCGAGGATTCTTCCTGCGGTCCTCGCTCATGCCGCGGCCAGCATCACACGAGCCTCAACCGATGAGAATTCTTCGGGCTGGCGGGGCTACCTGCACCCCCGCACACCGGCCGCTCCTGGCGCCGCGCGGGCACCTCCCGGGAGTGGGGCTCCGGCAGGTGGCCGTCGGACAAGAGGACCGGGCCCTCGGACCGGCACCTGGAAGGGAGCCCACCCGCCAGGGGGCCGGGCCCTTCCACCGCTCCTCCGGGCGTTTTCTTCGCAAGTCCGCTGGGTTGGAGAAATATCCGGCCATGAGCGTGCGGCGATTCGACATCGTGGTGATTGGCTCGGGCCCGGGCGGTGAGGGGGCCGCCATGAAGGCCGCCAAGTCCGGCAAGCGGGTGTGCATGGTGGAGCGGCTCCCCCTGGTGGGCGGTGCCTGCACCCATACCGCCACCATCCCCTCCAAGGCCCTGCGCCACGCCATCCAGCGCCTGGTGGACGTGCAGGTGGACCACCCGGACCTGCGCATCGAGCTGGCCAAGAGCTGGAAGTTCAAGGACATGATGCGGACGGCCTCGTCCGTGGTGTCGCGCCAGGTGCGGCTGCGCACCACCTTCTACGAGCGCAACCGGGTGGAGCTGGTGGTGGGCCAGGCCCGCTTCCTGGATGCCACCACCGTGGAGGTCAGCGAGCCCCGGGGGGCCAGCGAGCTGCTGTCCGCCAAGGCCTTCGTGGTGGCCACGGGCTCGCGTCCCTACCGCCCGCCGGACCTGGACTTCAACCACCCGCGCATCTTCGACTCGGACACCATCCTCACGCTGGGCGAGACGCCGCTGACGATGATCATCTACGGCGCGGGCGTCATCGGCTGCGAGTACGCCTCCATGTTCCGCATGCTGGGCGTGAAGGTGGACCTCATCAACACGCGCGGGCGGCTGCTGTCCTTCCTGGACGATGAAATCTCCGACGCGCTCTCCTACCACCTGCGCGAGCAGGGGGTGCTCATCCGCCACGAGGAGCAGATGGAGCGGGTGGAGACGCGGGACGACGGGGTGGTGCTGCACCTCAAGAGCGGCAAGCGGCTGAAGGCGGACATCTTCCTGTGGGCCAACGGGCGCACGGGCAACACGCAGAACCTGGGGCTCGAGGCGCTGGGCATCCAGACGGACTCGCGCGGCAACATCCCCATCAACGACGCGTACCAGACATCCGTGCCCCATATCTACGCGGTGGGAGACGTGGTGGGCAGTCCCTCGTTGGCCAGCGCCTCGTATGACCAGGGGCGTTTCGCCGCCACGCACATCGTCGAGGGGCGGCTGGAGAGCAAGCTGGTGAAGGACATCCCCACCGGCATCTACACCAGCCCGGAGATCAGCAGCCTGGGGCGCACCGAGCAGGAGCTCACGCGCGATGGCGTGCCCTACGAGGTGGGCCACGCCTTCTTCAAGAGCCTGGCGCGCGCGCAGATTACGGGCCGCACGGTGGGGATGCTCAAGATGCTCTTCCACCGCGAGACGCGGGAGATCCTCGGCATCCACTGCTTCGGGGACAACGCCTCGGAGATCATCCACATCGGCCAGGCCATCATGGCGCAGGAGGGGCCGGGCAACAGCATCGACTACTTCATCAACACCACGTTCAACTACCCCACCATGGCCGAGGCGTACCGGGTGGCCGCGCTCAACGGGCTCAACCGCCTGTTCTGACGGGTGCCCCTGACGGCACTCACCCGGGTGCCCCTGACAGCATTCACCCCTCCCACTCCGTCGCCCGAGCGGCGGCTTCGATTCCCGCCGCCTCCACTAGAAGTTACCCGCCGCTGTGAGCCGCGCCCCACTCCTGTCGAGGGGGCGCGGTTTGCTTTGTGCGCCCGGCATGGGCATCGACTTGGAGGTGGAAGTCCTCCCGGAAGCAGGTCACCGCGAACGAAGGGAACCGCAGAGCGCCGGACCGAGAGGCCGACGTGAAGGAAGCGGGGAACGAAGCTGCGGGGCGACGAACAGGAACCGGCTATGAGGCGGCACCGAGCGGGGCGAGCGGGCAAAGCTTCGCGAAGCCCCGGTGACCAAGGCGAGGTGACGTAAAGCCGGCGCTCGTGCGGTGAAGGTCGATGTTCTTACCCGGGGAGAGCTCGCCTCATGCCTGAAAGGGCGACGCCGAAGAGGCGGAGCGAGCAGTCAGCAGAGGCCGTAGTGTGCGCTGGGCAGCGCACTGGTCAGGAGGGTTGAAGTCCCTCCGGCGCTCGGATGAGGAGCGCCGTATCCAAAGGCGGGGGTAACGCCTCGCC
>NZ_DBNGVP010000213.1:0-9256 GCF_057119385.1 Archangium sp.
AGGGCGACGAGGCGCGGCTGGTGCAGGTGTTCGTGAGCGTGCTGCTCAACGCGGTGCAGGCGATGAACGAGCTGGACGCCCCGCGCAACGTGCTGCGGGTGTCCGCGTACACGGGCCCGGCGGGCGAAGCGGTGGTGGAGGTGCAGGACACGGGCGTGGGCATGCCACCCGAGGTGCTGGCGCGCCTCTTCGAGCCCTTCTTCACCACGCGGCCGGCGAGCACGGGCCTGGGGCTGTCGGTGAGCCACGCCATCGTCACGAGCCTGGGCGGCACGCTGCGCGCCGAGAGCCGCGAGGGCGTGGGCACCACCCTCACCGTCGTCCTCCCCGCAGCCCTCCCCTCTCCCTCTGGGAGAGGGCCAGGGTGAGGGGGGTGCATGCGCAACCCCATCAACTGGCGGGCGGCGCGTTGCTGGCGAAGGGCTTCATGTGGTCGGCCAGCGCCTTCTGGAACGCCGGCCGCGCCTCACACCGCAGGCGGTAGGCCTCGAGCACCGGAACCTCCGCGACCAGCTCCGTGTGACGCAGGATGCGCAGCACCGTCGTCATGAGCAGGTCCCCCGCGGTGAAGCGCTCCTCGAGGTACTCCCGGCCTTCCATCCACTTCCCCAGTTCCGCGAGCCGGGCCCTCACCGCCGCGACCACCTGCGGCCGGCGCTGCGTCACCCACTCCTCTCCCGCATGGAACAGGTCCACCTCCGCGAGGTTCTGGATCGGCGGCTCCATCGTGTTCAGCGCCGCGAACATCCACGTCTTCGTGCGCGCCCGGGCCTTCGGCTCGGACGGCATCAGCGCCTCGGAGCGCTCGGCGATGTGCAGCACGATGGCTCCGGACTCGAACAGCACCAGCCCGTCCTCCTCGTAGGCCGGCACCTGGCCGAAAGGCTGGAAGCCACGATATTGCCCGGTCCGCTGGTCCTCCGGTCCGATCAGCCACTCCTCGTAGGGAAGGCCCGCCTCCTCGAGCGCCCAGCGCACGCGGAGCTCGCGCACCACGCCCTGAGCGAAGGGAGGAACCCACCGAAACGCGCTCACCCGGATCCTGCTCATCCTATCGTCCTCTCGCGTGGACCTCCCCGGCCAGGAGGCCCCGGGTGGATATCATCGCGCGACGAAGGGGAGGTTTCCCATGACGGACCTGGCGTCTCATGCTCGGCACGCGGGCGCTCGGGTATCTCTATGAATAACTGAGACCCGGACACATCCGCTGTCCGCCAGGCGACGGCCCTCTGCGACCCCCGTGTGGATGGCCCGTCCGGGCCACGTGCCTACCCTGACCGGACGCGAAGAGCCAGATGCACCCCAGCCTCAGGCCTCTCCGCGAATCGGACAATCCACCCCACGTCCGCCTCGGAAAGGACAGCGCCGTGAAATTCGATACCACCAAACCCATGGGAATGGGTCCCGGGCCGAGCCCGTTCGCGGGCCAGAGATGCCTGAACAGGGCGGAGGCGCAGCTGGTGCGCACCATGGCCAACGCCTTGAAGGCGCTGGGCTCGAGCCACCGGCCCGGACGCGGCGACTGCTTCCGCCCGGAGCGGGCCCCGCCGAACTGGTGCCAGCAGCCTCCCCGGCCCTGCCACACGTCTCCTCCGCGGCCCCAGGACTCGTGCCACCCGCCCGGCAGCCTGAAGACGGACGACAAGGGCGTCGTCACCACCCCGGGCGGCTACAAGATCGAGGCCACCAAGCAGCACGAGTGGATCATCAACGGTCCGGACGGCAAGAACACCAAGATCTGGGGCGACCCGCACGTGGCCGAGGGCGACGGCGGCAAGTGGGACTTCAAGCGCGACAGCACCTTCGTGCTCGGCGATGGCACCCGCATCAACTGCGCCACCGCTCCCCACGGCAACGGCGCGACGGTCACCTCCAAGCTGGAGATCATCGCCGGCAACGACCGCGTGCAGATCACCGACATCGACAAGGGCAAGGGCAAGACGGGCACCGTCACCCAGGACGGCTACGCCCACGCCAACAGCTTCGGCAACAAGGACGTCTTCGTCATGGGCCGCGAGACGGATGACTGGTCCTTCCAGGGCCGCGAGGTCACCGGCAGCAAGAATGGCGGCGAGTCCTTCGAGCTGGGCGGGACGCTCGAGGCCGGAAACACGCCTCCCACCCAGGGGAACCCCGGTGCCCAGCCGGCGTCCGGAGGCTCCATCCTCCCGGGTGAATACAACCCGGCGGTTGGCGGCTCCCAGCAGCCGTACGCCCATCAGTTCCAGCAGCTCTTCGAAAGCCTGTCGCAGCTGTTCTCCCAGCTGGCGCAGATGTCCGGCGGCATGGGGGGCTGCCACATGGGCAGCGAGCACCTGAGCGCGCCGGGCCAGGAGGGTCCCTATATCGACCGGCGCGAGAAGCACCTGCGCAAGTGCTTCGACGACATGGGCCAGATGATGGATGCGTTCACGCGCATGAACGATCTCCGTCAGAGCCTCCACACCCACCGCGGCCACTTCAGCGCCTGACCTCTTCAGGAGGAGAGCTCCCATGAACCCGAATCCCCAGACGCCGAACGCCGCCCCCACTCCGAACACCACCGAGTGGGGAGAACGCCTCATCCGCGGGCAGATCACTCCCGCGCAGTACCTGGGCCTCTCGCAGAAGCGGCTCTATGAGATCGCCTCGCTCGGCCACAAGCTGTTGACGGAAGGCCGGCTGCAGGCCGCGTTGGATATCTTCAAGGGGCTGGTGGCCGCGTCGCCGTATGACAGCGTCTTCCATTGCAACCTGGCGTCCACGTACGCCCAGCTCCAGCGCTTCCCCGAGGCGATGGAGGCGTTCACGCAGGCGCTCCAGCTCAACGTCGCCAACGTGGATGCGCTGGTGGGGCGCAGCGAGCTGTTGCTGCGCGAGGGGAAGGTGGCCGAGGCGCTCCGGGATCTCGAGGCGGCGCTGCGGTTGGATCCGGAGGCCCAGCGGGAGAGCACCCAGCGCGGGCGCGCCACGCTGCTGGTGCTGCAGGCCATGGCGGACGAGGCGGAGAAGGCCCCGGGCGGCAAGCCCTGAGCCCCACCGGGCTCCCCTCCAGGCGAGGGGAGCTCACGTCCCGTCGAGGACGATGGTTCCCAGGTCCGTGTCCACCTCCTCGCGGACGGACACGGAGTGCCGCATGCGGCGGAAGCCGGGCACATCGACGTCGTCCCCGACGGTGAACTCCAGTTGGAGCGTGCCGGTACACCGGATGGGCACGGAGAAGTGACCGTCCTCGTCACGCCACCCCTGGTGGCTCACGACGAAGGAAGGGACGGGGGAGCCATCCTTCTGGACGAAGCGTCCGGAGGCGGTGGCCTGGCGCAGGAGGAGGACCCGCCGCTCCCGCTCGCCCGGCTTCACCGGCAGCGCGATGCGTCCGTCCTCCTGCTCCGCACAGGCGAGCACGGAGTCCTCCTTCGTCACCACCAGCTCCAGCTGCTCCCCCGAGACGCTCTGGAAGGAGAAGCGGCCATCCGGCCCGGTCTGCTGGCTCCCCCGAGACATCCGGATCGGCCTGCCATGGTAGAAGACCTGCGGACGCAGGGCGCTGCGGAGCTCGACCCGGGCGCCCTCGACGGGCTGGCCGCGCGTATCCACCACGACACCGGAGAGCACCTGCCCCGGCTCGAAGCGCAGCCGCACGCGCGTCTCGCCCTGGCCCACCTCCACCACCCGCTCGGTGGTATGCGTCACGTCGTCCTGCGCGAACTCCGCGGCGAGCCGGTAGCGCCCCTCGGGAGGAGCGCTGAACGAGAAGTGCCCCTTCGCGTCCGTGCGCGTGTGGTCGAGCTGATGTCCCGGCCCCTTGCCGGCCTCGGGCCAGACACTCACCTCGGCTTGTGACACGGGCGCGCCCAGCTCATCCACCACCTCGCCCACCAGACGCGGCCGGGGTTCGCCCGGCGCCTCGGGCGCGGCCTCCTCCACCTCCTCGCCCTCGAGGCGTTGAAGGACGAAGTCCACGGTGCTCGTCCCGGCCTTGAAGACGGCCGTATGGCCGTCCTCTTCAGAAACATGGCTCGTGGACGTCACCTCGAGCCGCAGCCGTCCAGGCCTCGCGGGCCCCACGCGGTAGCACCCCTCCGCGTCCGTCATCCCCGAGGCCACGGGGATGGCGAGCGGATCCTCTTCCTCCTCGTCCTGCTCGGACAGCTCGACGCTCACGCCCTCGAGGGGACGCCCCGCCTCGTCCCGCACGACACCCGTCACCTCGACGACGGGCTCCAGCTCCAGGAGGATGTCCGTGCGCTCCGCCAGGAATTGGGACGGCCCGTCCTCCGTGTGGAAGTCCACCCGGGCGCTGGCCCACAGCCCATCCCGAATGGCGGTGAGCTCGAAGCTGCTGGGGAGCAGCCCCTCCAGGGTGAACCGCCCCGCCGCGTCCGTGAGGACCTCGCGCTCGGCGTCCTCGCCGTACACCCAGGTGATGACGCTCGCCCCCGCCGCTGGCGCCCCGGCGGCCCGCACCTGCCCGGAGATGCGGCGGGGACGGTACAGGATGAACTTCCGCTCCAGCTCCGGGCCGTAGGCGGTGAACGTCGTATGCATGGGCAGGAAGCCCTCCCGGGAGACGAGCAGCACGTACTCGCCCCGGGGCAGGGGGCCCAGGCGGTAGTGGCCCGTGGCGTCGGTGACGGCCTCGAAGAAGCGGCTGTGGGCCGTGAAGATGGCGGTGACGAGCACCCCCGCCACGGGCACGCGCTCCTCGTCGCTGACGAGGCCCGACACCCGCACGCCCTCGCCGAGCAGCAGCTCCACCCCCTCGGCTCCGGCCGGCACGTCCTGCCGCAGGCCCACGCCCTCGGGGCTCTCCACCCAGAGCGCGTAGCGGCCCGCCTTCAGGCCCTCCAGCGAGAAGGAGCCGTCATCCCCGGTGGTGGCCCGGGCGAGCACGGGCGCGTCTCCGGTGCGCTCGTTGACCAGTCCGGACAGCCGGAACGACGAGGCGCAGTCGAGCAGGGATTGCTCGGGGTCCTCCTCGCCCGCCCGCCGGCAGGGCAGCGCCGAGAGCGACTCCCCCGCCACCACCCCCGAGGCGAGCACCCGCGCGCCCGCCACGGGTCCCCGAGCGTTTCTCACGGTGCCACGGATGCGCGAGGACGGGTCCCCGGTGGTGGGAGGCTCGGACGGGAAGAGGGCCTGGAGCATCGGCCCCGCGCCCGTGCGCGCGGCACGGGAGTCCCCCGGGCCGCCAGAAGAGGACACCCCGGGAGCACCGCGCGAGGCGAGCCACAGCACCAGGGCCAGCACGCCCAGTACGGCTCCCCACATCCAACCGTGTCGCTTCATGACAGTCCTCCCACGCGCCTCCCGGGGAGCGGTGCGCCAGAGAGGGAAGCATAGCGTGCCGCCCGGGAGAGCCGGAGCGGGTTGGGGTAGACTCCCTCGCGCCGCATGTCTTCAAGCACTTCACCCCGTCCCGCACTCGCGGCCTCCGTTGCCTCGCCCGGAGACGTGCGAGTCCAGCTCGAGGGAGCCTGGGAGGTGCTCGAACAGGCCCATGCCCAGGAGACGGCCCTGCTGAAGGCGCTCGCCTCCTTCCGGTGGAGGAAGCACCTCCAGCGAGACCCCGAGCTGCCGCGGCGGGTACGGGAGCTGGAGGCCCCGCTCGCGCAGGCGCTCGAGCGCGTCGAGCACCGCCTGAGCCAGGAGTCCTGGCCCGGCAGCCATCCCCTGCACCGCCTCACCCGTCAGCTCCGCGGCCTGCGGGCTTCGCTGGAGAGACGCGTGCGCCAACGGCTGGCCTTCTGGGAGCCGGAGGGGGAGTGGAGCTTCGCGGAGGGACTCGCGCGTCTGGAGGTGAGGGCACGCGATTCCCACCTCCAGGTTCCCGGCGAGCCCGAACCCGTGCTCCTGACGGGGGGCGTCGACTCCACATGGGGCAGCGCGATCGCGCTCTTCCTGCTCCAGTGCTGGGGTTTTCCCGCGGCCAGGCTCGGCCTGGACCGCATCGAGACCCTGGTCTCAGGCGTCCTCATGATCGCGGGCATTCCCCTGCTCGTGGGACTCCTGCGGCGGAGGGCACGGTTCTGGCTCACGCCCCGGAGGCTGGTGTGGCGCACGAGCCGTGGCCAGGTGAAGGAGCTGCCCCTGGACTCGCTGCGCTACGCCACCACCCACCCCTTCTTCGCCAGGAACGGGCTGGTCGTGCGGCGGGAGGACGGACCGAGATCGCTCCTGGCGGGAATGGACAAGCTCCAGGCCCTGATGGCGGTGCTCGCGCTGCGGGAGCTACCCGTGTTGGGGTTGCGCGAAAAGGCCCTGAGCGCTCCCACGTCCCCCCTGGCCATGTTCCCCGCGGTGCGCGGGGAGAAGACCGGCTCGCGCAGGAATCTCCGCTCGGGTGTGCTCGTGATGCGTCCCGGCCAGCTCGTCTTCCTCGAGGACAGCCACCTCTGGAACATCGTGCGGAGGCTGGTCCGCGAGACGCCCGGCCACTTCTACGGGTTGACCCTGCTCATGCTGCTGGAGCAGCTCCAGCTGCTCCCCGAAGCGGAGTTCGACCGGCACCTGGAGCAGCTCACCCCCACCGGCAGTGGCTATCGCTGGTCCTTCTCCGAAGTGACCCACGGCCTCACCGCCGACGACAAATACAAGGTCCACCTGCCGGATGGCACGGAGCTCACCGGGGTTCCCGATGCCACGCAGCAGGCGGCCCTCAGCCGGGTCCTTCAACTCGGCCGCTCGCGGACTTGACCCTCACGTGACGTGAGGGTGCATCCTGCGCGGCCTCACGAGCCCCAGCGCAGGGCCGCCGCCGTGGCGGGCCCCACGCGGACCTCCTCCAGCGACTCGGGCAGACGCCCCTGGGCCTCTCCCAGCGGCACCTCGCCCACCATGATTTCCGCGGCGGGCTGGGGGTAGAGGGGCTGGAGCCCAGGCTCGGCCAGCCCCTCGGGCACGCGCGCATGGCCCCGCTCGTCATAGGCATCCGCGGCGCCCAGACAGTGGAAGAGCTCGTGCGCCACCGCCGTCAGCTCCAGCGTGAGCCCCGTGTCCTCCAGCAGGCCCCGCACCAGGCCCACCGAGCCACCCGCCTCGGCCATGCCCTCCACGAAGCGTGCGCCGTCCTCGCCCGGCGGCTCCAGCATCACGTAGATGCGGGCATCCAACGTGCGAGCGGACAACCCGGCGGCCTCGTCCACGGCGGACAGGGTCCGGGACAGCGCCCACGCATGGCGGGCCCGAGCCACCAGCGAATCCTCGGGCGGCGACAGCTCCAACCCGGCCGCGGGCTGGGGGCCGGCCAGGACGAAGCGAACGGGACGCCCCAGGTCCGAGCGGTAGCGTGCCGCCTCGCGCTCGAGCCAGTCCTCCAACCGCCCCACGCCCTCGCGCCAGGCCTCGCGCACCTCGGGCTTCACCTCGCCGTGGGCGAGCAGCACCACCGCCACCTCCAACGGCCGCGCCCACGTCAGGCGCCGCTCGCGGGTGCGCTGGCGCGAGGTGCCCCATTGCACGATGAGCACCAGGACGGCGAGCAGCACGGAGACGCGCATCCACTTCGCCCGGGTGCGGCGGGCCCGCGCGGCACGGCACCGGGCGCAGAGCGGCTGACCCTCGGGGCCCCTGCACAGCACGCACACCAGCGCGCGGCAGTCCTCGCAGGGCGACTCCGAGGCCAGGGAGGGGTGACTGCCGCACAGCGAGCCACCGCGCCCGGCCACCGGCACCGGCTCGCAGGCCACCCCGTGCTGCTGGAGGGAGGCCACCAGCCGCCGCGCCTCGGACTCCTCCAAATCCCGGGGCAGGACACGAGGCTCGGCCATCAACTGGCGAGCCGCCTCCAGGGGAAGTTGAAGCGCCCGCGCCAACACCAGCGCGGCCCCTCGGGAGCTGGAGGCCTCCACCTGGACTCGGAAGACATTCGCCACGAGCGTCAGTCTAAGCCAGGAGGAGCAGGTCCTGTCTGAGGGGGGCTCCGGGCGCGATGGGGAGCAACTGGTCCGACCATCGGACCAGTCGGCACGCCGCGCGGCCGGAGGCGGCCCCGTGCATTCATGCAGGAGCACCCCTGAAAGAACTGACTTCCTCAGACAGGCCGCCAATGCGAGCAGCGCGGCGAACGCCATCCCCGAGCTACCGCGGCTTCCCGAGACAGCACAGCCGCCCTCGCTCTCCTCGTCCTCGGGTGCGGCCGATTCACAGGGCAGCCATGACCGGCACGTCCCACCCGCCTTCACGCACAGCCAATCCCCCTCGGGTCCGGAGCAGTCCGCGCCGAAGCGGCCGGCCTCGAGCCCCGCCACCGCGCAACTCTTCTCCCCATCGGACCGGGTGACACAGGCCATCCCGAGCGGGCAGTCGGCGTGGCCCTGACACCGCGCCGAGCACGCATCCACGGCGGGCTCGAAAGGCGGCCGCGTGGGCGGTGCTCGAGCCACATCGTCGAGAATGGCTTGGAGGAAAGCCGCATGCACATCGACGCGCATGTTGGTGCCCCTCGTGCAGGAGGGATCTCCATACGAGGTGACACCGACGAGGCGCTCGGCCCCCTCGTCCCCCAGGAACAACGGACCGCCACTGTCGCCGCCACACGACATCCCGGGCGAGGCCACGATGGAGAAGGTTCCCGGCTCGACCGCCGTCACCCGGGCCGAACCGCTGCGCCGGCTGCCCGTCCTGCCCTCGTCATCGAGGCCGAATCCCACCACCCGCACGGTCCGCCCCACCACGTCCGCCGGCAGGGACACATCCGCCAGCGGCACCGGCGCGACGGGCGCGTCCTCCGCGAGGATCAGTACACCGATGTCGTTCCCCACGGCGTTGAAGGCGGGATGCAGCCGGCCCTCGAGGACACGCACGCGCTCGGAGGGGAGCGCCCGCGCTGGCTCGGGCGAGAACACCACCGAGAGTACCTGCGAGACGTCGGGGCTCTCCACGCAATGTGCCGCGGTCAGGACGACCCGGGGGGCCACCAACGTGCCCGTGCACAGGACCGGAGAGGCCTCGTCCGGCTCACCGCAGAGCGGCGACACCGGGACGATCGCCACCACGGCGGGGGAGCCCGGCTCGAGCACGCCCCCGGTGATGGCTTGCCGCTCCATCCGAGGCGAGGGCGCGGGAGCCACGCCGCACGCCGCCACCAGGAGGAGCAGCACGGCAGCGGGCCACAACAAGGGGAAGACCCTCACCCTGACCCTCTCCCAAAGGGCTCATACTTACCCAGAATCAGCCTTGGGAGAGGAGAGGCGGTGGAGATGCATGCGGTAGATGGTTTCCGCATGCTGAAGCTTCTCCCAGCCACGCCAGAGCGTGCGCCAACCGGGCTCGCCGT
>NZ_DBNGVP010000214.1:0-66295 GCF_057119385.1 Archangium sp.
AGGTCACCACGTTGGGGTGCCGCACCAGGCGCAGCGCGGCGGCTTCCCGGTCACCTCGAGGGTGGAGGGCCACCAGCTTGACGGCGTAGGGCTTTCCGCTCCGCCTCGCGCGGTACACGGTGCCGAAACTGCCGGAGGCGATCGTCCCCTCCACGGTGAAGCCGGCCACCTGAGTGCCAGGAGTGAGCTCGGGCACTGCCCCCCACAACGGATTGCCTTCGTCGAACATACGGCGTCCCTCCAGAAGCCGCGGACACTACCAGAGAGAGAAGCGGGCAGGCCCTGACCTCGGGGGTTGGGGATGCGGCGTCCGGGTCCTCGGGGCGCTCAGCCGGGCAGCACAGCCGGTGTGCGGCTCATGATCGGCTTCCGCTACCCATCCATTTCCGCGGACCCCACCGCACAGGGTAGGCCACGCTGTTGACTTCCCAGGTGGTCCTTCAGACGGCACACGAAGTCTGGTCATTTGGAGTGTGTGAATTCCTCCCTCCATCGCATCTCCTTCGCCATTGCGCTCGCTGTCGCGCTGGCATGCCTTCCCACCGCATCTCGTGCCCAGGAGCAGTCCGAGCGCTACATCGCCGCTGGCGAGCGCCTGTATGAGTCTCTCGAGTACGAGCGTGCC
Source organism: Archangium sp. (assembly GCF_057119385.1). Classification (NCBI taxonomy): domain Bacteria; kingdom Pseudomonadati; phylum Myxococcota; class Myxococcia; order Myxococcales; family Archangiaceae; genus Archangium; species Archangium sp. The sequence goes on from NZ_DBNGVP010000214.1 coordinate 626, forward strand.
CTGGCACAGTTCGCCCAGGCCCGGCGCCTTCCCAGGAGCCTTGTCCAGGATGTGCGCATCGCGCTCTTCGAGGGGCTCATCCTTTCGGATATGGGAATGCACGAGGAGGCAGTGGCCGCATTCAAGTCGGCCCTGTTGCTGGAGCCGGAAGCCTCGCTGCCCGCGCCCGCTTCACCTCAACTGACGCGAGAGTTCGAGGGAATTCGCAAGGAGGTGCGCGAGGAATTGGCCGCTCGCCAACGCAAACAGCAGGAGGCATCCACCCCGGCCGGTCCCACCGTTCTCCTCCCGTCCGGCGCCCCGCCACAAGCGCGCCCGTCCTGGTTGAACACGCGAGTGTCCCTGGGCAGGGTGTCCGTTCCCACGCCCACGCTCGTGCTGCTCGGCAGCGGCGCGATTGCGGGCGGGGTGGGCGGCATCTTCGGGCTGCAGAGCCGCGCACAGGTCCAGGCCACCCGCGAGGCGGCTTTTCGCGACGAGATGGTGGCCCGGCATGGTGAGGCAGTGAGTTCCGCGCGCGTGGCCAACCTGCTCTTCGGTGCCGCCGGGCTCCTGGGTACTGGCGCCGCCATCAACTGGTTGCTTTCCGGTACCGGCATGGACTCCCAAGCGAAGGGGGAGCAGTGATGATGAGGGCGAAGATGTGGAAGTTGGCGGTCTTGACCAGCCTGGGTCTGGCGGCGTGCCTGGTTCCCGCGCTCGAGGAGTTCGATCAGGAGAAGCCTCGCGGCTGTAATACCGAACACCCCTGTCTGTCGGGCTTCGCCTGCGTGGAGGGTCATTGCCAGCCCGAGGAGGGCACGGCATGTCAGCCGGGCTCGACGGCCGCTTGCGGACTGGAGGCCGGCGAGTGCCAGCCGGGCGTCCGGACCTGTGGTGATGAGGGCACCTACGGCCCCTGCGTGGGCGCTTCGTTGCCCACCACCGAGGTGTGCAATGGCAAGGACGATGACTGTAATGGCAGCACGGACGAGCAGTTGTCCTGCGCAGATGCGGGTGACCTTTGCGCGGCATGCGCCACGGAGGGACGCACGTGCGTGGACGGCACATGCGGAAGCTGCCTGGAGGGATACTTCGCGGAGGGCTCCCGGTGCCTTCCCAAGCGAGCCCTCGGAGAGTCCTGTGCCGAGAACGCCCATTGCGGCTCTGGTTTCTGCGTGGATGGCTCCTGCTGTGACCAGGCCTGTACGGGTCCGTGTGAGCGCTGCGATGTGACCCGGGGCACCTGCTCGGCAGCGGAAGACGGAAACGCGGGCGATCCGCTTTGTGCCCCCTACCTCTGTGATGGAACCGGCGGGGCCTGCCCCATCCGATGTGCGGCGAACGAGGACTGTGCTGCTGGTGTCCTGTGCGTCAACAACCGCTGCGGAGACAAGCTGCCACTCGGCGCGGCCTGCACCGTGTCGGGCCAGTGTTCTTCAGGTCATTGTGTCGATGGCAATTGCTGTGGCGCTGCCGCCTGCGACAGCCCGCCGGGGCCTTGCTACCAGACGGCGGGCACCTGCTCGAATGGGGAGTGCAGCTACACCCCCAGGCCGGCAGGAACGTCCTGCGATGACAGCAACCCCGGAACCATCAACGACGTATGCAACAACTCCGGAGTGTGCGCGGGGACGGTGCCGGTATGCAACACCCCACCCAACACCCAGTGCTACAACTCCACCGGCTCCTGGGATGGAGCCAAGTGTGTGTACACGCTCAAGGCAGCGGGTAGCAGTTGCAGTGACGGCAACGCCTGCACCACGGGTGACGTTTGCAACGCATCCGGCACCTGCGGCGGCAGCCCGGTAGTGTGCAACAGCGCTCCAAGCCAGTGCCATGAGCCCACCGGCACATGCAGCGGTGGCACATGCAGTCACGCCCTCAAACCCTCGGGCACCTCCTGTAATGACGGCAACGGCTGCACCACGGGTGACGTGTGCAACAGTTTCGGCACCTGCGGCGGCAGTCCGGTAGTGTGCAACACCGCTCCGAGTCAGTGCCATGAGCCCACCGGCACATGCAGCGCTGGTACATGCATTCACGCCCTCAAACCCTCGGGCACCTCCTGCAATGACGGCAACGCCTGTACAGCGGGTGACGTGTGCAAAAGTTTCGGCACCTGCGGAGGTAGCACGGTGACTTGTCCGAATAGAGACTCGGAATGCCTGATCAGCAGGGGATGTCATGCCTCATTGGGCTGCGTCTATGACAACAAGTGCACGAGTCTCCAATACTGCAATGGTTACGGACAATGTTGCTCAAAACCCCTATCCATTAATAACGCCTCCAGCATGCCTCCGTCCTGTCCGTTGTATTAGTTGGTAGAAACACTGCAGGAGGGGAGGCGCTTGGATTGGGGCCGGGCGAAAACCGAATCGGTGCACCGCCTGACTCAGCCAGGGCACGTTCAGCACGCGGTGGACGCACGGGCTCGATGAAAGACGTGCGTCCGCGTTGATTCTCGGTCACGCGACAGGAGAGGGCTTTGCTGCGCATCGGTAGGTACCAACTCGTCAGCAAACTCGCCACGGGGGGCATGGCCGAGGTGTACCTCGCCAGGTCCGCCGGTCCCATGGGCTTCGAGAAGACGCTCGTGCTCAAGCGCATCCTCCCGCACCTGGCCGAGGATGCCCATTTCGTGGAGATGTTCCTGGCCGAGGCGACGCTGGCCGCGCAGCTCGGGCACCCCAACATCGTGCAGATCTTCGATTTTGGTGAGTGCGATGGGTTCTATTACCTGGCGATGGAGTACATCGACGGGCCCAACCTGCGCACCCTGTCCAAGCGTGCGCGGGCGGCGGGGATGGTTCTGCCACCGGCCTTCTGCGCCAGGATCATCGCCTCGGCGTGCGAAGGCCTGGCCTACGCCCATGACTTCGCGGACCCGAGGACCGGCGAGCCTTTGGGCCTCATCCACCGCGACATCAGCCCGGACAACATCCTGCTGTCCCGCCAGGGTGCGGTGAAGGTGGTGGACTTCGGCATCGCCAAGGCCATCAACCAGAGCCACAAGACCCAGACGGGCTTCATCAAGGGAAAGATCGCCTACATGCCGCCGGAGCAACTCCAGGTCCGGCTGCTCGACCGGCGCGTGGATGTCTACGCGCTCGGCATCGTCCTGTACGAAATGCTCACCGGCCAGAAGCCCTTCGATGCCACCACCGATGTGAGCATGATGCAGGCCATCGTGTCCGAGCCCATCGTGCCCGCGGTGTCGCGCCGGCCGGACCTGCCACGGGCCCTGGGAGACATCCTCGACAAGGCGCTCTCCAAGGCACGTGAGCACCGCTACCCGGATTGCCGCGCCTTTCAGGCGGAGTTGGAGCACTTCATCCACTCCAGTGGCGAGCCGGTAGGCGCCTACCAACTGTCGCGGCTCGTGGCCCGGTTGCCTGAAGAGAAGACGGGGCAGGTGCACCCGCCTCGTCCCGGGAGTGGTCCCACCCGCCGCTCAGGTAGCGACACACACCAGGCCAGCGACATGACGAGACTGGCCAGGAACGAGTCGGACACAGGCGCCGCGAAGTCGGATGCGCCCACCCTTGTTTCGTCCAGCAGCCACGCCACGGTCGTCGCCGAGGCGGAGGATCCTGTTCCGCCCTCGCGTCGCACGGGCAGAAGGAGTGCATTGGCCGGTCTCGCGCTCTTCACGTTGGCCGGCGGGGTTCTGCTCTTGCGCGACCCTGGTTCCACCCCGAGCGCAGCACCCGCCGGGGCCGTTGCGACCACGCCCGCCATCCAACAGCCTCCAACCGTGCCTCCACCTGCGACGGCAGTGCTCGCCGAGAACGAACAGCCCGCTCCCCAGCCTCCCATCCCCGCCGCGCATTCCGAGGCCCAGACCGCGAAGGAAGGGCCAGCAGTGCGCGCCAAAGCCGAGGGGAAAACGGCCAGGGGAAAGCGCGGGATCCAACCTGCACCGGTCGAGGCAGGCACGCTGGAACCTCCACCCTCTTCACCTGGGACGGGCATCCTGGAGTTCCGCATCCGCCCCTACGCGACCATCTACCTCGATGGCAGGCAGTTGGGTCCCACGCCGGTGCCTCCTGTCGAGGTCGAGGCAGGAACCCACACCGTCCGACTCATCAACCGGGAAGCGGGCAAGGATGTTGTCCGAACCATCGACATCCGGGCGGGTCAGTCCTTCACCTTCAAGTACAACCTCCTCGAGGCGGAGCAGCGCTGAAGAGCCGAAGAGGGCCGCCACCTCCCCCCCTCCTCCCCATTTTCAACCCCCCCATGCGTCGGAGGCACGGCGCTCCAGCCGAGGTTGAGGGCGGGGCTGTTGGATTCGTACAAGCTGAAGCTCATTCAGGCGGCATGTTTGGCCATCCCACTCCGCTTGGACGGGGGTACGGGGCCAGGGCGAGGCCGCCCGGCACCCGTCATTCATTCCGGAACCACTCCGCTGGGATGCCGAGGGCCGCGAGAATCCGCTCGGGCGAGCGCTCGCCCTTGACCTCACTGAGAACAGGGAACGGCGGAAACTCCTCAGACGGTTGTGCGAACTGCCCAATGCACGCTCCTCCTTGGAGCACATTGACAAAGAACGTATCCAAGTCCGGTGAGGCAACAACTCCATACACGCGCACATGCGGAAAATGCTCCGATACCGTAAGGTCAGCGCAACCCATGTCGCGCGTTCCGCTGGCGATGAGGAGCCCTCGCGGTGTGTCTTCGAGGCGATAATGCCCCGGGGGAAGTGTCGCGCCAGCATCTTCCTCGAGCGCGCGGTGCGCCTCCTGTGCGCGAACTCCTTCCGCCAATGCGACCGTCTGAAGCGGCTTTCTCGCGGGCAACTCTGACGTGTTCGCGTTTCCTGGCAGCGGACAACCTAGAGACGCCGCCAGGGCTGCTGGAGACTCCTCCAGGACATCGGGCGTGCCGTTTCTCCACGACATGACGGTCCAGGGGTCGTTGGCGCGCTCGATTGAGTACACGGGCTCATCACCTTCGAGCGACAGTGTCTTGGCGATCTGAATCTCAGCGCCTACGTCAATGGGGTTTGTCCCTACGAGGGCGTGGTAGCGGCCACTTCCCAGGCTCAACTCAAAGGGCGGCCCTTCTTCGTCCTCCTCATGTTCATCCAAGCCTAATGCGTCGAAGGCGCGTTTCTTCATCCAGGATGGATCGCCCGGGGCCAGGACCGCCCAGAGAGGCCACCGGTTCATTGCGCACCTCCGGACAAGTTCTCGGGTAGCTTGAACGCAGCGCGCAATTGCTTCGTCTCGTCCAGTATTTGGGCCTCCTCCAACTTGATGATTCGTGTGCCCCGCGTGTTTCTCTGTAGGAATCTGGCCAACTTGAACATGGTCGGCTCACTCAGGTTGCCTGTGATGACGAGAAATGGTTGTCCTCGAGGTGTTTTTGCTGCATCGGCAAGTTGGTTGAGGAGGTGTTGAAGCTGATCTACATGCTGCACCTCCACACCTGTACGAGTTGGAAAGGGACACGTGCTGCGCTCGGCCGGGGGTGCTCCTGCCTGGGAGCGCCAGCGCCACGAGGAATGTGGGAGGCTGTCCCCGTCAGGGTGCTTCCGGGCGACGAGTGCGTAGTCCTTCGCCATTCGGGCCGCCCCTTGAAACGACAACCGCCCAAGAAGATTACCCGGGCGACTGACTGAAGAGGACCCCATTTTCAGGACCACCCCCTTCACGGAGTGCACCCGGTGCTGGTGGGTCAATGGAAGAAGCAGCTGCTGGAGAGAGCGGCCGCGGCCTTCACCTCGGAGGCGATCGTCCCCTCCACGGTGAAGCCGGCTACCTCCGTGCCAGGAGTGAGCTCGGGCACTGCCCCCCACAACGGATTGCCTTCGTCGAGCATACGGCGTCCCTCCGGAAGGCGCGGACACTGCCAGAGAGAAGAGGGCGCAGGCCCTGACCTCGGGGGTTGGGGATAAGAGGGCCGCCACCTTCCCCACCCGCCGAGCAGGAAGGCCTACCGCGCTCGCGTGACATTCCGGCACTCCGTGGACTGATTTTCCATCTCGACACGAGGGGAGAATCCATGAAGGCCGTTGCCCTGAAGCGCTACCTGCCCAGTTCCCATCCCGAGTCCCTGCTCGACGTGGAATTACCGGACCCGGTCCCCCAGGGAAGGGACCTGCTCGTCCGCGTCCACGCCATCTCCGTCAACCCCGTGGATGTGAAGGTCCGCGCGCCCAAGGACAAGACCGAGTCCTCGCCGCGCGTGCTCGGCTGGGATGCCTCGGGCGTCGTGGAGGCCACCGGGCCGGACGTGAAGCTCTTCAAACGCGGGGACGCCGTCTACTACGCGGGCAGCCTCGTGCGCCCGGGCTGTGACAGCGAGCTGCACCTGGTGGACGAGCGCATCGTCGGTCCCAAGCCGAAGTCGCTCGATGACGCCCAGGCGGCCGCCCTGCCCCTCACCTCCCTCACCGCCTACGAGGCTTTCTTCGACCGCTGCGCCATCGACCCGGGTGGCAGGCACTCGGGCCGCACGCTCCTCCTCATCAACGGCGCGGGCGGGGTGGGCTCCATCGCCATCCAGCTCGCCAGACTGGCGGGGTTGCGCGTCATCGCCACCGCCTCCCGCCCCGAGTCCCAACAGTGGTGCCGCGACATGGGCGCCCACCACGTCATCAACCACCGCGAGAACATCCCCCAGCAGCTCGCGGGCCTGGACATCCCCGAGGTCGACTACGTCTTCAACACCGTCGACACCGCGGGCTACTGGGACACCATGTGCGACGTCATCAAGCCCTTCGGCCGCATGGTCTCCATCGTCGAGTCCAGCCAGCCCCTCGACCTGAGCCGGCTCATGGGCAAGAGCGTGAGCTTCTCGTGGGAGCTCATGTTCACCCGCTCGCGCTTCCAGACACCCGACATGGAGGAGCAGCACCGCGCCCTGAAACAGGTGGTCGAATGGATCGACACCGGCCGCCTCCGCACGACGCTCACCGAGACGCTCTCCCCCATCAACGCCTCCAACCTCCGCGCGGCCCACGCCCGGCTCGAGTCCGGGAAGATGGTGGGCAAGCTCGTCCTCGCCGGCTGGCGCTGACACCCACTTTTATAGCTTTACACGTTTCTCCAGGATGAGCCCGTGCTAGGCCATGCGCGGGACCCCCTCCTGGAGAACGCATGATGCCGCTGCACAATCCCTCCCTGATTCGACGTGGTGTGCTGGCCCTCCTCCTGGCCCTGCTCCTGCCGGCGCCCTTCGCCGCCGCGCATGGCCGGTATTTCAACGACGCGACGAGCATTCCCACACAGCATCCCAACTGGATGCGCTGGGTGCCGGACAGCACCCGGGTGTCCGCGCTCTCGCTGCCGGGCACGCATGACACCATGGCCGATGAGACGGAGTGGTACGTCACCGTCTTCGAACGCGCGTGGATCCTCACCCAGGGCCTGAATCTGCGTCCGCAGCTCGACGCGGGCGTGCGTGCCGTGGACATCCGCGCCCGCCACATCGGAGACCGCTTCACCATCCATCATGGTGCGTACTACCTGATGACCCACTTCGATGACGTGCTGGCCACCACGGTGCAGTTCCTCAAGGACAACCCCACCGAGACCGTATTGATGCGCGTCAAGAAGGAGCACACCGAGGAGAACACCACCCGCTCCTTCGCCGCGACGTTCGAGTGGTATCGCGATCAGCCCGCCTACAATCCCTACATCTGGCGGGGCACGTACGTGCCAACGCTGAGCGAGGTGCGCGGGAAGATCGTCATCCTCGACGACTTCGAGGGCGGTGACCACGGCATCAACTGGGGCAGCATCCGCCTGCAGGACGCGTGGGAGGAGACCAACACCACCAACAAGTGGAACCTGGTGCGCAACCACCTCGTGGCGGCCAACACGGGCGACCTCAACGCGCTGTACGTCAACTTCCTGAGCGCCTCGGGCGCCGGGGGAACGCCCGCGGGGATCGCGGATGACGTCAACGAGCAGTCCCTCCACTACCTGATGGGCGCCAACGTGCAGCGCACGGGCGTGATGATGATGGACTTCCCGGGCGCGGGGCTCATCGACGCCATCATCGCCCACAACTTCCGTCTGGCCACGAACGCGGCCTCCCTCGGCGCGGACTTCACCACGGCCTTCAACAACATCTCCTACGGCTGGCACGCCGATGGTGATGACAAGGCGAGGGATCGGGTCATCGAGGCGAGGACGTTCCTGGACCACAAGCTGCCGGGCATGTACTGGCACGTGATCGTCTCGGGCACCCCGGGAGGCGACAACTGGGGCTACTCCGCGACGCACTACGGACTGTACCGGCACTCGGATTGGGTGGATGGCTACAGCCACGTGGCGTTCAACACCCTGTCGAGCGACAGCGCGGTCAGCGAGAGCTTCCTGGCGAGCTATGTCGACGGCCAGCTCGGAAGCCTGAGTGGCACCGCGGAGAACCGGGCGGCGCAGCTGGCCTCCCGCGTGCGGGCCCGCTTCCCCTTCCAGTACTGGACCGTCCTGGTCAAGCGCACGCCCGGGGGCTTCGACAACTGGGCCTACACCTGGTGGGGCGCGCACTACATGCGCTGGTACGGGGACTATGCGTACGCGGTGTGGGGCTACGGCGCCCAGGCCGGCGTGTACCTCTACGAGCACGTGGGGTACCAGGGCGACGTCATCCACCTCACGGGGCCCACCTACGAGCTGAGCAGCCGGGGCTTCAACGACCGCGCGTCCTCCGTGCGCCTCATCGGCAACTACCGGGCGAACCTCTGGCAGCACGACAACTGGGGCGGCTCGGGGCTGTACGTCACGCAGAACATCGACAACCTGGGCACCCAGTGGAATGACCAGGCGTCCTCACTCGAGGTGTGGCGCTACTGAGCGGGCGCTGACGCGGGCCCTCGGCCACGCCCGCGTGGGCCCGCGGACACACCCGGGGTGAAGCGAGGGGCCAGGGGAGCGCCTATGGGGTGGCCCGCCGATTGCTGGTATGAGAGGGCCGCCCGGCCGCACCCCTCGTGCGGCACCTCTCCCAGAGGGCCTCATGCTCCTCTCACCCCTGTCCCTGACCCTCCTGCTGCTCAACGCCGTCAGCCTCTCGCCCGCCTCCGTGCCGGCGAAGGGCAACCAGGAGGCACTCGTCACGCTCGACCGCGCCTCGCGGGTCGTCATCACCGCGCGCACGCCCTCCGGCACCGCCTGCGAGATCGTCGATCAGGTGCGCGGCCCCTTCGCCCAGAGCGGCTCCGCGGGAAGCGCCAACTGTGAGTTGGACCTCCTGCTGGACTCGGGCACCTACAAGCTGCGCCTGACGTCGCGAACGAAGGGCAAGGGCACCCAGGGCAAGGTGGACCTCAAGGCGGTGGCCTACACCGAGGACAACGCCCAGCCCGTGCTGCTGACGCCCGAGCGCGAGGTGCGCCAGGTGCTCGCCCCGCGCCACCAGGCCTCCTTCTGGTTGAAGCTGGACAAGCGCCAGCCCGTCACCCTGCGGGTCTCCGGCCGCACCGCCGGGGATGTGCGGCTGTGGCGCAACGGCGCGTGGCTGGAGCCCGTCGAGGTGAAGGACGCCTCCACGCAGCCGCGCGCGGGGCAGCCCCAGTACGAGTGGTGGATGGAGACCACGCTCGACCCGGGCACCTATCTGCTCACCACCTACGGCACGTCCCCGAAGCAGTGGACCGAGGGCCAGGAGGACAACAGCCTCTCGGTGGCCTACGGCTTCCCGAAGGCGCCCACGGAGCGCTCGCTGAGCGTCACCCTGCCGCCCTGGGGCATGACGGCGGTGGAGCTGCCCTCGGGGCCCTCCGCCGTCTTCCTGTCGCGGGACAGCGGCGGACAGTCCTCCAGCCGCGTGAGCCTCCACGGGATATCCGCTGACGGCGCCAGCAACGTCACCGGGGGCTCGGAGGGGGGCTGCCAGATTCAGGGCAAGGCGCTCGTCCCGCAGTGCAGCGTGATGGTGGGAGGCACGGACGCGAGCCGTCACGTGGCCATCCTCCGGGGTGAGCCCGGGACGCGGCTGACGCTGCAGTGGGCGCGCCTGCCGACGCGCGATCGCTACCTGGACGGCACCTACAGCCAGGGCGGGATGACGCCATACTTCGAGGCGCCCTCCACCGGCGAGTTCCTGGTGGGCCTGCACGAGGTGCCCCTGGATCCGGACAGCGCGCCCCTGGGGTGCATGCTGGAGACGACGTACGGCCGGGACTGGGGCCTCCTGGAGTTCGACGGTCCCGAGGTGGGCCGCGAGCGCGCCTTCCGCCGGGCCTTCAACTACAACGGCTCGAACGCCACCGTCTGGTTCCGGGTGACGAGCTCCGGGCGCTACGTCTTCTCCACCAGCGGAGACCGCAAGAGCCGCTGCGAGCTGTACCAGGTGGATGGCGCCCGGCGCATCCGCATCACCGAGACGAACCCCTCGGGGCAAACGTGCCGCATCACCCACACGGCCGGAGCCGGGGTGTACGAGCTGAAGCTGTACGGCGGCACCGAGGGCATCGAGCGGCTCACGCTGGCTCCCGAGGGCCGCGAGCCCCAGCAGGACACGCCCACCCGCACCGCGTGCCTCATGAAGGGCGTGAAGCTGCAGAAGGATTACCTCTACCGCATCGTCGCCAACCGGAGCACGGGCGGCTCCCTGCGGGGCCTCGTGCTGCGTCCGCTGCCGCTCGCCCTCAACGAGCCCCTGCCGGTGGTGCTCGATGGTCCACAGCCGCTCGAGCTGCCCCTGGTCTCGGGAGGCGCCGTCGAGGTGCGCGCCTCCGGGGGCGAGCCCTTCACGTGCGCCCTGGGCAGCACCCGAGTGGAGGCGCGAGAGGGGAGCTGCCAGCTCCCGGGCTCGGGCGGCACGCTCACGCTGTCCCAGCCGGGCGGCGCGCCCCTCAACCTGGTGGTGCACCGGCCCGCTCCGCCGCCTCCGCCTCCGCTGAGCGCGTACTCGCCCATCTTCCCGCCCCTGCCCTCGCTGCGGCCCTCCGAGCCCGCGTGGTTCGACTTCGAGCGCGGACAGTCGCACTCGCTCACCTTCGACGTGAAGAAGGAGGGCCTCTACCACGTGACGACGCAGGGACTGCTGGCCACCGAGTGCAGCATCCGCACGCCGGTGGTGCCCCAGGTGGGCAGCGCCCAGGGCGGAGGGCGCGGGCGCAACTGCCTCGTGTCCACCTACCTGCGGCCCGGCCGCTACCTGCTCACCGCGAGGACGGTGAACCAGAGCAAGGGCCGCGGGGCCGTGCTGCTGGAGCGGCGAGACCTGAAGACGGCCGAGGGCGTGCGCGCCGATGGTGAGGCCTTCTTCCGCGTGGAGGCGGGCGACCTCATCCAACAGAAGCTCACGGTGCCGCGCGGCGCGGACTACACGCTGTCCACCGCCGCGCCAGGTGCACGGCTCCAGTGCCGCCTGGATGACCCCCAGGGCTGGCCGGTGGTGACGGTGCCCACGCCCTGCGAGCAGACGCTGCGGCTGGCCCAGGGCACGTACCTGTGGACGCAGCTGCCGCTCACGGTGGAGTCCATGCGCCGCACCGCGCTGGAGCGCATCCAGCCTCCGGTGGTGCTCAAAGGCAACAAGGCGCACGCCGTGCGCTTCAACCAGTGGTACCGGGCGGACCTCGGCAAGGACGGCAAGGACGAGTTCACCTTCGAGGTGCCGGCGCGCATGGCCGTGTCCTTCACCCTCAGCAACGGCATGCAGGGGCGGCTCTACACCACGGGCGCGGACGGCACGCGCAGGCCCGTGGACGTCATCGCTCCACAGGGCACGTACACGCCCCCGCCGAGCGACATGGAGCCCGCGCCGGAGGGGGAGCCCTCGGAGGCTCCCGAGTATTCGGAGGGCAATCAGAACGCGGAGTACGCCGAGGGAGAAGAGGCGCCCCCGCCGAGCGAGGAGGAGGCAGCTCCGGCCCCGTACGTGGCGCCCGCGCCGGTGCTGCATGCGCCGCCTCCCGATGGCCAGTCCCTCCAGCTCGAGCCCGGCCGCTACACGCTGGTGACCGAGCACAGCCGCGGAGACGTGGCCATCTCCTACACGTTGTACCTGCGCACGGAGGTGCTCGCGCCGCCCATGGTGAAGGACGTGAACGTCCCCGACCGCATGCCGCTGGTGCTGTCCGTGGACGGCACGCTGCGCCTCTTCACGCGTGGCAGCACGGACGTGCGCTGCCGCCTCTTCGACGGCGCGGGCCGGCTCGTGGTGGAGAGCGCGGACCACGGCGCGGACTGGAACTGCGCCATCGCCGAGCCCCTGCCCGCGGGAAGCTACACGCTGGTGCTGGAGAGCCAGACGCAGCAGCCGGGCCCCTCGCGCATCTCGGTGGAGCTGGCCACGGTGTCCGACGCCGGAGTGCTCGCCGAGGGCGGCACGCTGGAGGTGGGCACCGGCGTGGTGCGCGCCTCGCTGCCGCCCGTGCCAGCGGACACGCTGCAACAGGTGGTGCTGCGGGCGAAGTCGGCCTTCTCCTGCGCCCTGGAGGACGAGCGCGGCGCGGTGGTGTCGCGCGGCATGGACGTGCGCGAGTGCCAGCTGCTGCTCGAGCCGGGCACCTCGCCCTGGCGCGTGCGCGTCTGGACGCTCGGCCAGCCCACGAAGGTGAGCACCAGCGTGGCGGCGCGGCCCCTGCGTCCCTTCTCCGGTGGAAGGATTCCGGCGGGCGAGGCCACGAGCGCGCAGCTGCCCAGGCCCGGCCGCTACGAGACGGGCAACGGCGTCTACTGCCTGCCCGCGTCCCGGCAGGGCCCCCTCAACCCGTGCGGCCCCGAGGCCTCGCTGGAGGCCGGTGACTGGGTGTTTGGCGTGCCCGGCGCCACGGCCGAGACGAAGCTCTCCCTCTCCGAGCGCGTGGACACGCTGGAGGAGCCCGAGGAGCAGCGCGCCCCGCTGAGCCAGCACCCCACGCTGCTGCGCCAGCGCTCGAAGAAGGACGCCCTGCACCTGCTGCGCGTGAGCGTGCCCTTCGGAGACCCGGCCTACCCGGCGTGCCGGCTGGACGGAGGCGTGTCACAGCAGCGCGGCTCCGCGTGCTACGCGGCCACCGGCCCTACCACCGAGTCGCTCGCGCGCTGGTGGACGCCCGTGACGGAGAAGGGCGAGGCCACCGTCCAGCGGCTCTCCTTCCCGGTGCCCAACTCGTCCGTGCAGCTGTCGCCCGGCCTGCAGGACCTGACATGGAGCGGCGGGCCCGCCCTCCGCATGGTGATGCCCGGCGAGCCCACGCGCGTGCAGCTCTCCCTCCCCCGGGAGGCGTGGGCCGTGCTGGTGGATGACAAGGGCGCCGCGGTGGACCTGTGCCCGCCCGGCGACACGCTCTCCCGCTGCATCCTGAGCGGCACGGGCGGCGCGGTGTTCCTCTGGTCCCCGGCCGAGTCCCGTGTACAGACGGAGGTGCTCTCGGTGGAGGCGGCCAGGCCGGCCCTGCCCCTCGCGACCCTCTTCGAGGCCACCTCGCGCGTGCCCGGCCAGCAGGTGCTCGCCTTCGGCAGCTCGGAGGCCCCTCGCCAGCTGCGGGTGACGGGCGCGGAGCGGTGCGTGGCCACGCTCGACGACGGGACGCGGCTGGAGGGTTGTGAGCTCCAGGTGCCGACCGGCCGCCGCGGCCAGCTCCTCCTGGAGACGAACCCGGGCGGCGTGCGCGCGGTGCTCGCGGCGCCGGACGGGCTCGGCCTGGCCCTGCTGCCCCCGGCTCCCAAGTCCAAGGTGCCCGAGCTGCCCGCCGCGAAGGCCCTGCGCCTCTCCGGCGAGGCCGTGGAGCGCACCCTCACCGTGCCCGCGGACGCCGTCGTGCACCTCCGGGGTGACTCGGGTGTCTGCGGCCTCGCGCGGGAGAGCAACGTGCTCGTGGTGGCGGGCCTGGATCGCGGCTGCTCGGTGGATCGGCTGCTCACGGCCGGCACCTACCGGCTCGTGGTGCGAGGCTTCGCCCACCAGCCCCTCACCGGCAACGTCACCTGGACGCACGAGCCGGTGAAGGCGCTGACCGAGGGCGTGGCCCAGGCCGAGGGCTGGGTGGCGCCGGGCCAGACGCACTACTTCCGCTTCGACACCGCCTCGGCCGGCCACATCGGCCTGGGGCTGCAAGTGCCCGCCGAGGTGCTCCAGTGCACCGTGCTCGACACCGCCCAGCGCGTGCTCGCCGAGGGCTGCCAGCAATTCCTCGCCCTGGAGAAGGGCACGTACCTGCTCGCCATCCACGCTCCCAACACGCTGGAGCGTCCCCTCCCCTTCAAGCCCGTCCTCGTGGGCCTCGCCGGTGCGAAGACCGGCGTCCCCGAGGAGTACCTGCGCGACTTCTTCCACCGCATCGGAGAGAACCCGTGATGCGCCTCGTGAACTCCCTGCTCTGCCTGCTCCTGGCGCTCGCGGCCGTGCCCGCGCGGGCGCAGGAGTACCGTCCGGCCGATGAGAGCCAGCGCCCCGAGGGCGGGGGGGTGAAGATCCTCCCCGACCAGTTCCTGCGCGGCTTCGACCCGGTCACCGTCTACTTCCCCGACAACGCTGGCCCCGGCAAGCAGAGCGCCGATGATGGCGCGAAGCTGCTCAAGGTGGTGCCCTCGTGGCCCGGCCAGTGGTTCTGGGCGGACCGCAAGACGCTCCAGTTCCGCCCCGCCGAGCCCTGGCCCGCGCTGGCGCGCTTCTCCTTCGAGGCGGGTGGCGCGCGGAAGATTCTCACCACGATGATGTCGGCGCCCTCGGCCATGTCGCCGCAGCCCGACAGCACGGACCTGAGGCCCTTCCGCACCCTCACGCTCACCTTCCCGCAGGCGCTGCCGCTCGAGTCGCTGCGCAAGATGCTCCGGCTGGAGGTGAGGGACCTGCCGGGCCTGGCGGACTCGCCCACGCGGGTGCTGAAGGACTGGACGCTGTCGCAGCTGCCGCGCGGCAGCCAGCGCGAGCAGGCCGTCTACGCCATCACGCTCGAGGAGGACGTGCCCGAGGGCAAGCAGCTGCGCGTCAACGTCAGCCTCGCGCTGGGGGACGAGGACAAGGTGCTGTGGGTGGGGCGGCTGTCCACGCGGCCGGCCTTCCACCTGCAGCAGGTGCAGTGCGGCCGGAGCCAGTTCTCGCTAACGGGCGGGGCCTCCACGCCGAGGGACATGGCGCTCGCGTGCGGCAACCAGGGAGACCTGCCGCAGCTCGTCTTCTCCGCGCCGGTGGAGGGCCTGTCGCTCACCTCGCTCAAGAAGCTGGTGCGGCTGGAGCCCGCGGTGCCGGGCCTGCACTACCAGGCGTACGGCAGCCGCGTGGCGCTGCGGGGCCGGTTCGTCCCGGACACGCTGTACCGCATGCGCATCGGCGCCGCGCCCATCCACGACGACAGCGGCCGGCCCCTGAGAGACCCCGGTGAGCTCCAGGTCTTCTTCCACCTGGACTTCAAGCAGCCCTTCCTGCGCTGGATGCAGGGCACCGCGCTGGTGGAGGCGAAGGGCCCGCGCATGCTGCCGCTGCAGGGCTACGGTGACGCGCGGGCGGACGTGCGCATCTACCGGGTGGATCCGCTGCACCCGGGCCTGTGGCACTTCCCCAACCGGCCCATCGTCGTCAACGAGCAGAGCGCCCCGCCCTTCCCCGGCGAGGAGCCCCAGGTGAGGCCCACGCCCGGCTACATCGGCGAGGACGAGCTGACGGCGCACATCCGCCTGCTGGGCACGCCGCTCGTCTCCAAGCTGGTGGACCTGCCCCTGCCCAAGCGCGGTGGCACCACCACGTTCGGCCTGGACCTGGCGCCCCTGCTGGATCCGGTGGTGGGCAAGGTGAGGCCGGGCACGTACCTCGTGGGCCTGCGGCGGCTCACCGGCGCGCCCGAGCGCGCCTACGTCCGGGTGCAGATCTCCAACCTGTCGCTGAGCACGGTGGAGGAGCGGGACAAGGCCGTCTTCTTCGTGCGCACGCTGGACACGGCGCAGGAGGTCCGTGGCGCGCGCATCGTGCTCGAGGGCCAGCGCCGCGTGCCGGATCCGAAGCACAAGGGCGATTTCATCCAGGAGCCCTTCACGCACGAGCTCACCACGGACGGCACCGGCCGGGCGACGCTCGGCCCCCAGGGAAACTGGGTGCAGCTCCAGCGCGTCTCCGTGCGCAACGGCGAGGACATCCTCGTGTTGGATCCGCGCGAGGCCCCGGCGTCCTTCGCCAACAACCACTGGTCGCCGTCCTCGGGCTGGCTGGAGTGGCTGTCGCAGCAGACGCCGCCGCCGCCGAACGACGGGCTGCGCGGCTTCCTCTTCACCGAGCGCCCCATCTACCGGCCGGGCGAGAAGGTCTACCTCAAGGGCTTCCTGCGCAATGAGGTGGGCGGAGACTTCGTGGCGCCCGAGAACGCGAGCAAGTACTCGCTGCGCGTGGATGGCCCGGGAGATCAGACGTGGAAGCTGCCGCTGAGCTTCACCGCGCTGTATGGCTTCTCCGCCGAGTTCCAGGAGAAGGACGCGCCCACCGGCGAGTACTACGCGGTGCTCGCCGAGGTGCGCACGGGGCAGACGCTCGCGCGCCGGAAGTTCCAGATAGAGGCCTACCGCCTGCCCACCTTCGAGGTGCAGCTGTCCAGCCCCGCCACGGTGCGCCTGGATGCGCCCTTCAAGGTGAAGGCGGTGGCGCGCTACTACGCGGGCGGCAACGTGGCCGGGCAGCCCATCGCGTGGACCGTGACGCGCCGCCCCTACTACTACGTGCCCAAGGGGCGCGAGGGCTTCCTCTTCGCCTCCAGCAACCAGTTCGCCCGGGAGGGACAGAGCCGCGCCCCCGAGGCGATGACGCGCAACGCGACGCTGGACGACAATGGCGCGGACGAGATGAGCGTCAACCCGGCGCTGGACCTGGACGGCTCGGCGCGCATCTACCGCTTCGAGGCCACCGTCACGGGCGCGGACAACCAGCCCGTCTCCGCGGCGCAGGACGTGAAGGCGCTGCCGCCCTTCGTGCTGGGCCTGAAGCTGCCGCGCTACTCGGACAAGCCCTTCACGCTCACGCCGGACATCATCGCCGTGGGCGTCAACGACAAGCTGGTGAAGGGCCAGGAGGTGCTGGTGCGCCTCTACCGGCGCATCTGGCACAGCCAGCTGCGGGAGACGAGCTTCGCCACCGGCGAGGCCCGCTACGTCACCGAGCAGGAGGACGTGAAGCTCGCCGAGAAGACGATCACCACCACGGAGGACAAGCCCGTGTCCCCGGCCTTCGAGCTGAAGGAGGCGGGCGTGTACGTGGTGGAGCTGGTGGCGCGCGACAAGCTGGGGCGCATGCAGACGCTGTCGGCGGACCTGTACGTGGGAGGCCAGACGCCCATCGCGTGGCAGAAGTCGCGCCAGGGCGTGTTCGGGCTCACCCCGGACAAGAACTCGTACAAGCCGGGCGAGACGGCGCGCCTCATCCTCCAGAGCCCCTTCCAGGAGGGCCGCGCGCTGGTGGTGGTGGAGGAGCCGGGCGGCAACACGTACACCTGGCACGACGTGTCCGGCGGCAAGGCGGTGCACGAGCTGGCCATCCGGGCGCAGTACGTGCCGAACATCCCGGTGCACGTGCTGTTGATGCGGGGACGGCTCGGCGAGGGAGACAAGGACGACTCGCGCTACCGGCCGCAGACGCTCGGGGCCTCGGTGGACGTGAAGGTGGAGCCGGTGAGCAACCAGGTGATGGTGGACATCAAGCACCCCGAGACGGCACGCCCCGGCTCCACCATCCCGGTGGAGCTGACGCTCAAGGATGACCAGGGCAAGCCGCTGGCCGGCGAGGTGACACTGTGGCTGGTGGACGAGGCCGTGCTGTCACTCGCGCCGGAGGCGACGCTCAACCCGCTGGACGAGCTCATCAAGGAGAACACGCGCGGCACCACGCTGCGGGACACGCGCAACAGCCTGGTGGGCAAGCTCTTCGAGCAGGAGGAGACGCCCGGCGGCGACGGCAGCGAGGAGGAGCAGCAAGGCGGCGGCAAGCGCGTGGTGCGCAAGAACTTCCAGACGGTGCCGTACTACCAGGCCACGCTGCAGGTGCCGGCGTCCGGCAAGCTGACGGTGCAGGTGCCGTTGTCGGACGACCTCACCAACTTCCGCGTGCGCGCGGTGGCCATCTCCGGGCTGCAGCGCTTCGGGTACAAGCAGACGGTGCTGCGCGTGCGGCTGCCGGTGCTGGTGCAGCCGCAACTGCCGCGCTTCGTGCGCCAGGGAGACCGCTTCTGGGGCGGCGCGGTGGGCCGCGTGGTGGAGGGCAACGGAGGCCCCGGCTCGGTGGAGGTGAAGGTCTCGGGTCCGGCGGACGTGCAGCCGTTGAACCAGAGCGTGGAGCTGCAGGCCAACCGCGCCATGAGCTTCGTCACCCCCATCACCGTGAAGAGCGCGGACGTGTCCGAGCCGCAGTCCCTCAAGGTGCGCGTGGACATCGAGCGCAAGGCGGACAAGGCGGGAGATGCCTTCGAGGTGCAGCTGCCCGTGCTGCCGGACCGCACGGTGGAGCACTTCGCGTACTTCGACACGCTGAACGCGGGCAACGCCACGCTCAAGCCGCTGCCCGAGCCCGCGCGCCCGGGCACCGCGTCGCAGGAGGTGGCCATCACCTCCATCCCCGGCGTGCTGGAGATGATCTCCGGCCTGCAGTACCTGGCCGATTACCCGCACGGCTGCCTCGAGCAGAAGCTGTCGCAGCTCTACCCGGACGTGGCCATGGCCGCGGTGCTGCGAGACCTGGGCGTGCGCACGCCGTTCGGCAAGCAGATCGACAAGAACGTGCAGCGCATGCAGGACGAGATGGCGCTCTACCAGGATGACCAGGGCCTGATGGCCTTCTGGCCGGGAGGGCCGGGCGACGTGCAGGTGACGGCGCTGGCGGTGGAGTTCCTGGACGGCGCGCGGCGCGCGGGCCTGAAGGTGGACGAGAAGCTCCAGACGCGCGCGGTGGAGGCCCTCAAGCGGGTGCTGCGCAGCACCTGGCCGGGCCTGGTGCAGGAGTGGCGCTACAACCAGCAGACGGCGGCGCTGCGGGCCCTCACGCGCGTGGGCGCGCTGGACCAGCACTACCTCGTGGACCTCTTCCAGCTGCGCGAGCGCCTGGACATCCAGAGCCTGGCGGACCTGGCCTCGACCATGCTCGCCCAGCCGTCCATGTACCGCACCAACCTGGATGCGCTGCGCAACGAGCTGTGGGACAGCGTCATCATCAAGCTGAACAAGGGCAAGCCCGTCTTCGAGGGCCTCAAGTGGCGCCGCGACGCGTGGGGCTACTACGGCTACCTCGGCTCGCGGCCCGCCAGCGTGGCGGCCGTCTTCGAGGCACTGATCCGGCTATCCCCGGAGGACGCGCGGCTGGCTCAGCTGCGCGACGCGCTCCTGTCCTACGCGAACGCGGAGACGGGCTTCGGCAGCACCTTCGAGAACCGCCGGGCCATCGGCGCGCTGGCGCTGTACCTGGAGAAGGCGAAGCCCGCGGTGCCGGACACCACGGTGACACTGTCCTCGGGCGGCACGCTCAAGGTGGACAAGAACACGAAGACGGCCCGCACCGAGGTGGCCAGTGACGCACAGCTCTCCGCCACCGTGAAGGGTGGACCCGTGGGCATGCGCGTGGAGACCCGGTACATCCCGGCCACACCGGGAGACAAGGTGACGCCGCTCAAGCAGGGCTTCATCGTCTCGCGCAGCGCCACCTGGCTGCACGCGGACGGCTCCGAGGAGACGCGCTTCGACGACGCCTCGGGCGAGGTGAAGGAGCTGAAGGTGGGCGACATCCTGGAGCTGCACACGCGCATCGTCACCGAGGAGGATCGCGTCCACGTGGCGCTGGTGGTGCCCTTCGCGGCGGGACTCGAGCCGCTCAACCCGGAGCTGGCGAACGCCTCCTCGGACGCGAAGCCGTCGCAGGCGGACTCGCTCCGCCCGGCCTACGTGCAGCGGCTGGACAACGAGGTGCGCTACTACTTCCTGCAGATGCCGCGCGGCACGCACACCTTCCACTTCCGGGTGCGGGCCGCCACCGAGGGCTCCTTCGTGCACCCGGCGCCCTGGGCCGAGCTGATGTACCGCGAGTCCATCCGCGGCCGCGGCGAGGGCCTGCGCATCGTGGTGAAGGGAGAGCATGAGAAGTAGACGGACACGCGGGGCGGTGGTGCTCGCCCTGGTGGTGCTGGTGGCGGGGGCGTGGTTCGCCTCCAGCCTCCAGGACGGGCTGCTTGGCTACGAGCCCTCGCGCCTCGTGCTGGACCGGCGGGGCACGTACCTGGGCGAGGTGCCCGGAACGGGCGGGGAGCTCGGCTACTGGCCGGTGCCCTACGTGCTGCCCGAGCGCATCGTCCAGGCCACGCTCATTACCGAGGACCGGCACTTCTACGAGCACCCGGGTGTGCACCTGCCCTCGGTGGGGCGGGCGCTGGTGCAGAACGTGCGCAACCTGCGCGTCATCTCGGGAGCGTCCACGCTGGCCATGCAGGTGGCGCGGATGCAGACGCCCGGGGAGCGCACGGCGTGGCGCAAGATGCGCGAGGCGGTGGAGGCGCTGCTGCTCGTGCACGGACACGGCCACGAGAAGGTGCTCCGCCAGTACCTGGCCATCGCCCCGTATGGAAACCGGGTGCACGGCGTGGGGCGGGCGGCACGGCTCTACTTCGACAAGCCGGTGGAGGACCTGTCCTGGGCCCAGGCCGCCTTCCTCGCGGGCCTGCCACAGCTCCCCGGGCGGATGAACCCCTACACCGAGGACGGCCTGCGCCGCGCCCGGAAACGCAGCCACCGCATCCTCCGCGCGCTGCACAAGCAGGGCGTACTGTCCCGGGAGGAATTGGAGCAGTCATTGCAGTCGGACCTGGGCCTGGTGCCCCGGCCCCAGCGCATGCCCGAGGCGCTGCACGCGGTGCTGGAGTGGAGCGGACTGGCCAGTGCCCGGGCCGAGCCCATCTCCACGGCCACGTTGGACCTGGAAGTGCAGTCGAAGGTGGCGAACATCCTCCGGCAGAACCTGAACCGGCTGGATGGCGCGGGAGCGGGCAACACCGCGGCGCTGGTGGTGGACACGGAGACGGGCGACATCCTCGCGTACGTGGGCTCGCGGGACTTCTTCAACCAGGAGCACCGGGGAGCCATCGACTTCGTGAAGCAGCGGCGCTCGCCGGGCTCCACGCTCAAGCCCTTCATCTACGGGCTGGCGCTGGAGAAGGGCATCGTCACCGCCGCTACCGAGCTGGCGGATACCCCCATGGACGTGCGGGTGGAGAATGGCCGCTCGTACGTGCCGGAGAACATCAACCACTCCTTCCTGGGGCCCATGCTGCTGCGCGAGGCATTGGGCAATTCACGCAACATCCCCGCCCTGCGCGTGCTGGAGCGGGTGGGCGTGGAGCCGACGCTGCGCTTCCTGGAGAAGGCGGGCGTGGGAGGCATTTCCTACGAGCCGGATCGCTACGGCCTGGGATTGGCGGTGGGCAACCTGCACGTCACGCTGGAGGAGTTGGCGGAGCTGTACCTGGTGCTCGCCCACGAGGGAGAGACGCGCTCGCTGCGGCGCTTCACGGACGAGCCCGTGGCGCCCTCGCGCCGGTTGATGACGCGCGAGTCGGCCCAGCTGGTGCGCCACATCCTCTCGGACCCGCTGGCGCGGCGGCCGTCGTTCCCCGTGGGCAGCGCGTTGGATTACCCCTACGCGGTGGCGGTGAAGACAGGCACCAGCCAGGGCTTCCGTGACGCCTGGGCCATGGCCTTCAGCGACCGGCTGCTCGTGGCCGTGTGGGTGGGCAATCACGACTGGCGCCGGATGAATGGAGTGGGCGGGCTGCACGGCGCGGCCAACGCGGTGCACGAGATCTTCGACGCGGTGATGCCCGGGTGGCGCCCGTACCGGCCGGTGCTGGATTCCTACCCACCGCCCTCGGGGGCGCTGGCCCTGGACGTGTGCCCGCTGTCGGGCCGGCTGGCGGGGCCGGAGTGCCCCCACCGCAAGAGCGAGTGGTTCGTCCCCGGCACGGCCCCGGCGGAGAGCTGCCCCTTCCACGCGAAGGTGCGGCTGGACCGGCGCAACGGACTGCGGGCGAGCCCCACCTGCCCCGAGCGCGAGGTGGTGACGCGGGTGATGCTGGCGCTGCCAGAGGAGTACGAGCAGTGGGCGCGGCGGCAGCACCTGGACATCGCGCCGCTGAGGGAGAGCCCGCTGTGCCCGAGCCGGCCCGAGGAACTGGAACCGAAGGTGGCCATCCGCGAGCCGAGGGGCACGGTGCGGCTGCTGTATGACCCGGACACGCCAGCATCGGCCTCGACGCTGCGGCTGGCGGCGGACGTGACGCCGAGCACGGAGCCCATTGTCTGGATGGTGGATGGTGTGCCGGTAGCGGAGGTGGGCTACCCGCACGAGTTCCGCTGGAGCCTGCGGCCCGGACAGCACGTCATCACCGCGGCCATGGTGCACCGCCCCCAGGTCAGCCAGCCGGTGACGGTGGTGGTGGAGGACTGACGGAGTAGAATCCTTTGCATCCCCTGGTCCTGCCCATGAGCCTGCCCCTGAAGTTCCACCTCGATGACCTCTCCGGTGAGCCGACCCGCGCCCTGATCGCGAGACACCTCGCCGGCATGCACGCGAACTCTCCCCCGGAAAGCGTGCACGCCTTCGACATCGACAAGCTGCGGCACCCCGACGTGACGTTCTGGTCCGCCTGGTTCGGAGAGGAGATCGCCGGCTGCGGAGCACTCAAGCGCCTCGACGCCGGGCGCGGCGAGCTCAAGTCGATGCGCGTGGCCGACACCTTCCTCGGCCAGGGAGTCGGGAGGGCGATGCTCGAGCACCTCATCGCGGAGGCGAGGAAGAGGGGCATGCGAAGCCTGTGGCTGGAGACGGGCTCGTCCGCGGCGTTCACCCCCGCGCTCCGTCTCTACGAGAGCGCGGGCTTCGTCCGCTGCGGCCCGTTCGACGGTTACACCGATGATCCCTTCAGCATCTTCATGACGCGGGAGCTCTGACAAATCGGGGCAGGCTTCGCGCTACCCTTGGGGGGATGCAGAAGAAGAGGACCCCGGATGAAGCCCCATCGCCTCGGACTCGGCGGGTGTGTATAGCTCCAGGGAATGTCGCCCCCTCCCCGTTCCCACCGAGGCACGGCAGCGGCCCTGCTGACCCTGGCCGCCTGCATCCTGCTGGCAGGCTGTGCCACGGCGCCGCACTGGCGCCCAGCGCATGCACTGGCGCCTGCGCCGGGTGCCTGGCAGCTGTCTGCATCCCCTTCCGCGGAACCCAGGCCGCCCACCACTCCCTGGTGGGAGCACTACCGTCCGTTCATCCCCCGCGAGCAGGACACCTGCGCCCTGTTGCAGGAGTCGGCCCAGGTGGACGAGCACCTGCGCCTGGCCGCGAATCTCCCCCTCCAGCCCCAACAGGCCCTGGCCCTGTGGTCCTGGCTCGCCAAGGCGCCGCTTTCACTTCGCACCTTCGCTCCACGCACCGCTCTCGCCTGGCTGTCGCGCCACGCACTGACACAGCGAAGGCCACTGCCAGCCTCCGAGCTCAGCCCTCTGTGCGAGCGCTTCCTCTCCCTCGTCGTCATGCGGCCCGACGGCTATCTCGCCTCCGCCTCCAGCGGCCAGCCCTCCTGGCGCATGGGACAGGTGGTGCTGCGCGATGGCGCCCTCATGGCCGGCAACTTCTTCGTCGGCCGCCTCTACCTCTCCCATGCTGGCATCTTCTACCCGCTGGACGAGGAGCTGCGTCTCTCCAGCGGCACTCCCCTCGGTGAGCTGGGGCTGGACAAGGACCTCGTCAGCACCTCGCTGGACGGCGCCGAGGAAGCCCTGGCTCAAACCGCGCTCGCCCTGGCCGCCAGTGTGACGGACGTGGACGGCACGCTGGAGGGCCTGCGCCAGCTTCCCACCACCGTGGCCACCCTCATCGAGTCCTCTCCCGAGTACTTCGCCAGCTACCGGGACAGGCCCCTGCGCGAGCAGGTCCGGGAGGCCTCCCGCCTGTCCACGCACCTGCTCATGCTGGCGGGAGGTACGGCGGGCTCGGGCGTACGCATGGCTGGTACTGGAGTGCGGCTGCCGGTGTTGCGGCTCAATGCCCAGGGGTTGCTGGCCGTGGAAGAGGTGGCCGTGCCCATGGGAACGGTCACCACCGCGCTGGGCAGCGGCGCAAGCGCTCTCGTCCTCATGTCCGCGCCACCACCGCTCGACCCGAGTGCGGCACGGGCCCTGTACGACAAGGGCATGCAGGAGGCACGCAAGGCCTTCCCGCACCTGGCCGGTGGCCCCAAGCAGAAGCACCACCTCCACCCCCGCTATCTCGGCGGCCCGGACAATGGCCCCACCGTCCTCCTCGACCCCGCCTATCACCAGCTCATCACCAATGAGTTCCGAAAGAGTCAGGGCTATGGGCGCGGCACCCTGGGCCTGGCACAAGCCCTGGAAATCATGAGAGTGGTCTACTCAAAATACCCGCTCCCCGGAGTGCACTTCTGACCATGCGAGAAACCATCGAACTCAACATCTCGTCGGACAAGGCGGAGGACATCCTCCCTCCAGAGGTAGGAGAGGATCGGGGATTGACCAGACATCTGGTGCTTCCCTCGAACGATCCGCTCCTGGAGAAGATTCGAGAGCATGAGCAGGCATGGCAGCGGCGCGGTTCGACGATGCTCACCTACCTGGAAATCCATCGCGAATACACCCCCAGGGAGTTGAAACAGGCGGAGCGGCTCTGGATGCGCGTGCGCCCCTTCTTCGAGCCCACGGGAGAGGACTGCGGCACGGTGTATGACGAAACCACGGCCTGCCCGAAGTGTGGCTTCGGCGCCAGGCAAATCGGGCCCCTGCGCCTGGAACTGAAGCGCATTCCCAAGAGGGACATTGCCCGGACCCTGGGGGGAGAAATCGTGGTGTCGGCGCGGCTGGCCGAGCAGATGAAGGCCGCGGGCGTCCGTGGCTACGAGTTGGGTCCCGTGGTGAGCCGTCAGGGCAAGCCAACCCCGCACTGGCACCAACTCCTGCTGCCCGAATGCTCGGTGGAGCTCGCGCCCGAAACCCAGGTGGGCGCTGACTTCTTCGTCCCACAGCCCGATGAAGCCCGCTGCCCAGAAGGACACGTGGCCGGATTCACCGTCCTCTCCGAAGTCCACCTCCAGCGCGCCAGCGTGGGCGAAGCGGACTGGCTGTGCACGCGACAAGCCGTGGGCCCACGCATGGGTGCCTTCCGCCCCCTCCCCCTCCTGCTCATCTCCCAACGGCTGTACCAGTTCCTCACCTCGCTCGAGGTCAAGCGCTTCGACGTGGAAGTCGCATACCTGGGTTGACCGCACGGCGGACACATGCCGGTGGCCCCAAGCAGAAGCACCACCTCCCCCCCCGCTATCTTGGCGGCCCGGACAACGGCCCCACCGTCCTCCTCGACCCCGCCTATCACCAGCTCATCACCAATGAGTTCCGGCGACTGGCGGGCTATGGAATGAAACCGCCAATGTTCCATGTCGTGCTGGAAATCATGAAGAGGGTCTACGCCAGATATCCCCTCCCCGGGGTTCATTTCTGACCATGCGGGAACTCATCAAGGTACGGCTTTTCGCGGACGAGGCGAAACTGTTTCTTCCTCCTCATCTTGGACGGGAGAAAGGCATGTCACGCCAGGTGCTGCTCGACCTGGACGCCCCACTCGTCGAACGGATACGGCAGCATGAGCAGGAGAAACGCAGTCAGGGTTCAGTGGCAGTCACCTACTGGCAAATCCACAGGAAATACACGCCCAGGGAATTGAAGGAGGCGGAGTTGCTCTGGCTGCGCGTGCGCCCCTTCTTCGAGCCCACGGGCGAAGACTGCGGCACGGGGTATGACGAAACCACGGCCTGTCCGAAGTGTGGCTTCGGTGCCAGGCAGGTCGGGCCGCTGCACCTGGAGCCGAAGCGCATTCCCAAGAGGGACATCGCCCAGACCTTGGGGGGTGAAATCGTGGTGTCGGCGCGGCTGGCCGAGCAGATGAAGGCCGCGGGCATCCGTGGCTACGCGCTGGGACCCGTGGTGAGCCGTCAGGGCAAGCCAACCCCGCACTGGCATCAACTCCTGCTGCCCGAGTGCTCGGTGGAACTGTCGCCCGAAACCCAGGTGGGAGCCGACTTCTTCGTCCCACAGCCCGACGCGGCCCGCTGTCCGCAGGGGCACGTGGCCGGGTTCGATGTCCTCTCCGAGCTCCACCTCCAGCGCTCCAGCGTGGGCGAGGCGGACTGGCTGTGCACGCGCCAGGCCGTGGGCCAACGCCTGGGTGCCTTCCGCCCCCTCCCCCTCCTGCTCATCTCCCAACGGCTGTACCAGTTCCTCACCTCCCTCGAGGTGAAGCGCTTCGACGTGGAAGTCGCACACCTCGGCTGACACGGATTCGAAGGCCAGGCGTAAGGATGTGGGCAAGGCCCCGCGCTCCGGCGGGATAGGCCCTGGACGAGAAGAGTCAGGCGACAGCAGAACTCCTCTTCATCGCCCGGAAACAGCAGGCCTGAATGAGATATCCTTCGGACACATCCACCGGGAAGCCAAGCAACTCCGAGAGGAAATACAGGTGGCGCGCTGCTGAATCTCACCTCAACCCGCTGGTCGAAAGCCCCACGACCTCCATCCAAGGAGTGTGCTGTGCCTTCCCTACCACCTCGCTGGCCATGGACGCAGACCAGGCCGCTTCTGCTCGCCACCTCGGCCACAGCACTCTTCTGCCTCTTGTATTCCACCGCGCCCCGGGCGCAGCACCGTCCTCTGCCCCCCGTTCTCGTCCAGCCCCAGCCAGCATGGGGCGAGTCGCGCACCGGCGCGCGCCCTCGTTTCAACCAGTCCTGTGGCGCGGCGTGCGCGGCTCCCGTCAACCCGAGCACGGGAGAGATTCTCGCGCCAGCGGCGGCACGGCTCGCTCCCACCGCGGAGAAAGTGGTCCAGGTCATCGAGGCCGCCCAGGGACTCCTCACCCTTCAGCGGCTCCTCACCGAGGCGGAGTTGACCGACGTCCAGACCATCGTCGAGCAATGCGTGGCGCAAGCCCATGCCGATGTCAACGAGGCCTACCAGAAGCAGGGCGGGAAATTTCAGTTCAAGAATGGCAAGTTCCCAAACGACGCCGAGTGTGGCCGGCTCGTGCGATTCGATGAGCACGGAGACAAGGTCACCCTGGCCCAGGAGCTTGACATCCTGAAGCATGCCGCGGCATTCGCCTGCATCAAGGCGCGCCTCCCCGAGGAACTTCGAGACCATTTCTCCGTCGAGCCACGCTACAAGGGCGACCCCGAGGTCAACGGAGCCATCCTCACGAACAACAAGCCCGATTCCCTCAAGCCGGATGTCGTGCTGCATGCCACTCGAAATGCCACCCACATCCAGTGCGTCTTGGAGCTCAAGTTCCCCTGCTACGAAAAGCACCGGCTCGACCCATTGCATTCTCCCGGCGTGGAGGATCAATTGGAGAGCTATAAGCGCCTCGCCAGGAATTGCCAGGTCATTCTCGTCACCCCATCGGGGCGCACTCCGTATGGAGGGGGATGATGGCTGCTCATCACCCCCGCCTCCGTCTCCGGGGCCTTTCAGAAGGCCGGCTGCACCCCCCAGAGAAGCTCCCGCGTTCCCGGCGGCAATTGCTTGCGCGAGAAGTGGTCCGCATCGCCTTCTACATGCCGCACGACCACGCCGACATCTCCCTCGGGGTGGGCCACGCCCTCGACAGCTACATGCGCGCGGCCGGCCAGGGACCGCGGACCCTCAACCACGTCCACTTCTCCCATGACGAAGGAGCCCCTCTGACGGAGGAGTCCTGGGAGCACATACGCCTCATCCTTCACAGCACTCGGAGGGGGTCCTTCCCAGAGGACTACGCCCCGGAGAAGCGCGGGCAGATCGAAAAAAGAGGCTTCGAGAGGGGACTGTTGTTCACGGGAGGCCCTGGCAGCCAGAATGGCTACCAGTTCGAATACCAGGCCCGCATTCCGTGGCGGCCCGCTCCCGAAAAGCCCATGGTGAGCCTGCTCACCGCGACACTTCCCCTCGAGTATCTCGAAGAGCATGGGCCCACACGCGTGCGCCAGTTGGTCCTCGACATGGCCTCCAGGCTGCCGTTCGCCTCCGGCCATGCGGGCCTGGCCCTCCACCTCTACCGGGGACTCCGGCTCACGGACGACGCCTTTCGCGCAGAAGCCCTGCGCTACCCAGGCATTGATCTCCGAGCGGCCTGGCTCCACGAGAAGTGGATGGGCCATCGGGTGGATGGAGTCCACTGGCTCAACTTCCTCGGGCCACCGATTCTCGCCCAACTGGGTGGTGCCACCACGCTACGCTCCCGGCTGCACTCAGCCGAGACGACCCTGGTGGAGCTCGATGCGGAGCGCGTCGTCGTCTCTCTCGGAGAACAGCCGGATGCGGGAGATTCAACCACCGGAAGGACCCTTCCCGCCTACCGCGAGCTCGCCCAGGTGCTGGAGCCCTGGCTCGAACCGCTCTTCCTTCCGCGAGCCGCCGTGTCTGTAGAGCCTCCTCGATACACGAAGCTCCGCCTCACGGAGGTGGAGGCCCGGCACTGGTGGAGCCGCTTCCTCGAACGCCGAGAAGCATCCGGGCCCTGATGCCAGGCTCTCAACGAGGACTCGGTGAAGGACATCGGCGGAGCGCTCGCCCCCAGCCTCACGGACGTCCACGCCTGGCGCAACATGCGCGAGGGTTTCGGCCTGAAGGGCGGATGGCTGACCAACGGGCTGGACAGCATCCACTACACGTCCGAGGACTTCGACCGGCTCTCCGCCTGGGATTGAGCGCCGGGCGCCGGCAAGCCCGCGGGTGGAAGGACCTTGCACTCCGGGTCCCGCCGGACCTCAGTGACCAGCCCATGTCACAAGCCTTCCAGGGGGGTTGACGCGCCCCACCGACCCTTCGCAGCATGGACGTCCCGCATGCACGTCCCTCCCGTCTACCGCCGATGGGTCACCTGCCCCGAGCCGCGCCCCCAGGCCAGCTTGCGCCTGTTCTGCTTCCATTTCGCCGGAGGTGACGCGTCCGTCTTCCGGCTGTGGGCCAAGCAGCTGCCCGCCTCCATCGAGGTGTGCCCCATCGAGCTGCCGGGCCGCGCCACGCGCCGCAACGAGACCCCCATCACCCGCTTCCCCGATCTGCTCGAGAAGCTGGCGAGCATGATGCTCCCCTTCGTCAAGCAGATGCCCTTCGCCCTCTTCGGGCACAGCTTCGGCGGCGTCACCGCCTTCGAGCTGGCGCGCTGGCTGCGGCGCCACAACGCCCGCCTGCCCGTGCACCTCTTCCTGTCGGCCAGCCCGGCCATGCACCTGCGCAAGGGCCCCCCGCCCCCGCTCAGCCATCTGTCGGACAAGGAATTCCTCAAGGAGGTCGCCGCCCGGTTCGGCACGCCCCTCGAGGTGCTCTACAGCGAGGACTTCCGGCTCGGCGTGCTGCCCGCGCTGCGCACGGACGCGCTCGTCGGCGAAAGCTACCAGTACGCCCCCGAGCCCCCGCTGAACGTGCCCATCTCCTCCTTTGGCGCCAAGGAGGACAAGGAGGTCAGCCAGGAGGAGGCCGAGTCCTGGCGCCATCAGACCACCGGGCGCTTCCAGCTGCGCATGTTCCCGGGCAGCCACCTGTTCCTCTCCACCGAGCGGCCTCGCATCTACAAGGCCCTGCTCGAGGACCTGGCGCCGCAATTTCAGTGACGGGGCGCGTGTTTCCCGGCATCTACCGCCCGCCGCTGGCCTCTCCGGCCACCAGGCGGGCGGCCTCCGAGGAAAGCGCACGTGCACATCCGGTATTCCGAGTGGAAGAAGCCCACCGACGCCGCCTACGCCTTCCAGCTCCGCGCCGCGGGCTCCGGGCAGGCGGGCGGCTTCTCCCCGGCCATCCCCGGAGCCGGCCTCCGCCAGGACATCCGCGACGTCGCCCGCGAGGTCCTCACGGACGGGGAGGCGGAGCGCTTCGAGCGGCGGGTGCACCGCTGGCAGGGCCCGGAGGACGTGGTCGGAGCCGCGGGCGAGAAGCCCTACGCGGGCCAGCAGCTCACCTTCGAGGAGTCCCCGTGGTGTGACGCGCTGACGCTGCGAGACATCGACGCGGTGCTGCGCGGCCACGTGCGGGTGATGCGAAGCCCCACCGGGCAGGCCGACTACGTGCTGCGCGACCACCACATGCTGGACGTGGCCCTGTACCACTACCGGACGACGGGCGAGCTGCCCCGGAGCCTCTTCCACGCGGACCGGCACTCCGACTGGTGCAAGGACAGCTACCTGGAGGCGCGCGTGCCCCCGCAGGCCGCCACCTGGTGGAGGCTCTTCGAGGGGTTGAAGCGGCCGGAGGGCTCGGCGCCCGTGCTCACCGAGGAGGACATCTTCTTCACCACCGCCAAGGCCGAGCCGACCGCGACGATGACGGGCCGGGACGTGGGCTTCTCCACGCTCGTCCCCTGGTTCGTGGACACCTCGGCGCTGGACTGGCGGCAGGTGCTGGAGCGGCCCGAGGTCATCCAGGCGGATTGGGTGTCGTTGGATCTGGACTACTTCCAGCCCGCGCCCCAGCTGCGGCTGAGCGGAGGGCTGATGCGGGACGCGCGCTTCCACGGGATGATGGAGCGGGCGCGGGTGCGCGTCTTCGTGCTCTCGCCCCAGTTCACCAACGGGGGCGACAAGGTGGACCCCTGGGAGGTCCAGGGCAGCCTCCACTCGTCGCTGCGGCTGTTGAACCTGCTGCGCCAGCTGCCCGGCAACGTGCGGCGCGTCCCCTGAAAAATGGAACGGGCGGCCCCCCTCGGAGAGAGCCGCCCGCCAGGACTACGGCCTGGTGTAGTTGATGGTCAGCGTGTAGCTGGCCGTACCCGAGCCGGCGCCGCGGACCATGATGTACGCGTTGCTCTGGCCCGCCGGCACCGTCAGGGTGCACGTCTCGGACGCCGTGGAGGTGTTCGAGCGGCAGTCGTAGAGCGAGGTGGTGGGCGCCGAGCCGAAGCGCACGTACAGGTCGGGGTTGCGCGTGCCCGTCATGGTCACCTTGAAGGTGGAGCCGGCCACCACGCTGTACGGGCCGAAGTTGTCGCTCGCGTTCTTGCCCACGCTGTCGCTGAGCGTCTCGGTCACCGGCGTGCCACCGCCACCGCCACCACCGCCGTACGTGCCCTTGAGGGTGACGCCGGAGTAGGCGGAGTAGGCGTTGAGCATCACGTACCAGGTGCCCGCGGCCGGGTTGGTGAAGGGGCAGACCTCGGCGTTACCGCTCGCGTACGGGCGGCAGTCGTAGGTGCTGGAGCTGGGGACGGCGCCGTAGCGGACGTACAGGTCCGCGTCACCCGTGCCGCCGCTGATGTCGAAGGACAGGCTGGACTGACCCGCGGGCACCTCGAGCGCGTAGTACTTCTTGTTGCCGGAGCTGCCCGACAGGCTGCTCACCGGCACGCCGTTGGTCAGCGCGTTCACCACGGGCGGCGGAGGCGGCACGCCCACGGCCTTCCACGCCTCGTTCACCGCCGAGGCCTCGGCCGAGCCCACGCCGTAGAGCGTCTCGGCGGCCTGGACGGTGTACGTCTTGGCCTGCTCGAAGGTGGTGCTGGCCGTGAAGAGGTCCGTGTTGGCCTTGTAGAAGATGCGGCCGGCCTTCTCCGGGCCAATGGCGGGCACGGCGTTGGCGGACTTGCCGCGCGGGTGCACGCCGCCCTTGCTCAGCAGCGAGAACACCAGGTTGCTGATGCCCGAGCTGTAGTGCACGTCCACGCCCGAGGAGTAGTCGCCGTAGAAGTCGAGCGACACGCCGTCCTTCACCGGGTCATCCATGTAGCGGAGCGCGTCACCGGCGGTGCCGGGCGTCCAGATGTCCTCGCCAATCTTGAAGACGTCCGCGTCCACGGCCCAGTTGCGCGTCCAGCTCTCGCACACGCCGGCGAAGATGTCGGACATGGACTCGTTGAGGCCGCCGGACTCACCCGAGTAGATGAGGTCCGACTCGGTGTCCGTCACGGCGTGGGTGAGCTCGTGGACGGTGACGTCCAGGTCCTTGCCCAGCTCGATGGAGTCCGAGTTGTTGCCATCGCCGTACACCATCTGGGTGCCGTCCCAGTAGGCGTTCACGTAGTTGCTGCCGTAGTGGACGGTGCTGACGAGCGCGGCACCCGCGTTGTCGTACGAGTCGCGGCCGAAGAGCGTCTGGTAGCAGTGATAGGTGGCGCCCAGCATGTCGTAGTTCATGTCGACATGGGCGTCGCCGATGGCCGCCTGGCCCTCGCTGCGCTTGAGCGTGCCCGGCGTGGTCGAGGTGTTGTTGGCCGAGTACACCTTGCGGTTGAGCGCCGAGTGGATGAGCGGGTTGACGAGCAGCACGCCACCGCGCCGCGCGTCCACGTAGACCAGGTCGTCGGCGGGCATGCCCTCGCGCTCGCCCTTCACGCGCACCTCGTAGGCCAGCCGCGGCTCGGCGCTGCCCTCGGTGCGCACGTAGACCAGCTCCGCGCGGCCCTGGGAGGCGGCGCTCCGGGCGGTGGAGCCCTCCACGGCGGCCTTCAGCGCGGCCTCGGGGGCCACCTTCGCGGCGGCGGAGACGTTCGAGCCATCCCGCGCCGAGCCGTTGGCCGCGTAGACATTGCCCGCCGCGTCCACGTGCACGACGAGCTCGCCGCCCACCACGCGCAGGCCGTCCTTCGTCTGCTGGAAGCGCAGGTGCTGGTGGCCCCGCGCGTCCACGCTGGCGCGGCGGAACACCAGGTCGTTCTCGTTGAGCCGGAACACCGGCGCCACCAGGCTCAGCGCCTCGCGCACGTCCGGCCGCGCGCGCAGCCCCGCCGCCTGGGACGCACGGCCGAACTGGCCGCTCACCGCGTAGGGAATGCCCTCGTCGCTTCCCAGCACCCGGGCGCCCTGGATGCGCGCCAGCGCGGCCTGGATGTCGGAGTCATCGCCCCCCTGCACGGGCGTCCCGCCCTCCTGCATGGAGCCGCACGCGGCCAGGCTGGCTCCCAGCCACGCCACGCAGAACGTCCTCACGAACCGGTTGCTCACGAAGCACTCCTCTGAAGTAGAGGCGACTTTCTTGACATACCTATTGATTGCGCTTCAAGGCACTGTGATGATTTTCACGATTTTTTCTGATTGAGTTGTATAAACGCGGACGCGTGAGCACTTGGTTGTTCACCACTGAAGTGGCACGGTGCGTGGTTTTTCTTTTTCTGAGAAAAGAGAGGCACTTCGGCACCGCCATGAAGCTCACGAAGCTCCACATCCACGGCTACCGGGACATCGCGCCAGGCACGGAGCTCGTGTTCGGTCCAGCACTCAACCTGGTGCTCGGAGAGAACGGCACCGGCAGGACGACGCTGCTGGAGCTGCTCTCGCGCGTGCTCGCCTCGGACTTCTCCGGGCTCATCCGCGAGGAGTTCTCGCTGGAGTACGCCCTCGACTTCCCGGGGATGGAGCTCCACATCACCGTGCGCAACACGCGGGCCACGGGCGCCGCCCCGCCGCCCGTCACCTCCGAGAGCCCGGCGCTGCTGCGGCCGCGGGCCCCGGAGGCCAGGGCGGAGCTCGAGCCCTTCATGGAGCTGGTGCTCGCGCTGGACGCCCCCGGCCCCCGGCTGGTGATGCGCGCCGATGCCACCGGCGTGGCCTGGGAGGTGGACGGACAGCCCGCCTATTCACAGACCATGTATTGGTCGCTGTTGGACCGGACCGTCTGGGTGGTGCTCTTCATGACGGCCCAGCGGCTGGAGCCCGAGGTCCGCGAGCCACTCAAGGAGTTGCTGCGCCGCACCTTCCTGCTCGCCCCCGCGCGCTTCGACGAGGCGCTCGGGACGTTCCAGCAGATGGGCAATATCCAGTATGGAATGGAGATGCGGGGCGACGAGGTCTTCCCGCTCGGGTTGATGTGGCTGCCCACGTGGATGCCCGGGCTGTTGCGCGAGCGGGTGGCGCGCGAGATGCCCGCGCCGGCCGGCCATCTCGACATCCGCCACGACGAGGTGGAGCGGAGCTTCCTGGCGAGGTTCGTCGCGCTCGCGGGCTTCAGCGCGGGCACGTTCCGGGTGGAGCTGCTGGACAAGCGCAGCTACGAGGGCGGCGGACGTCTGGAATTCGGCCGCTTCGGCTTCCACTTCACCCGGCGAGATGGCGTGGTGCTGACGCAGGAGCAGCTCGGCCACGGGCAGAAGCGGCTGCTGTCCTTCCTGTACTACCTGGACGTCAACGAGGACTTCGTCATCGCCGACGAGCTGCCCAACAGCCTGCACCCGCGCCTGGTGGAGGCCTGTGTGAGGGAGCTGGGCCGCCGGCAGTGCTTCCTCACCAGCCAGAACGCGTCCCTCTTCGAGCACCTCCCGCTCGGCTCCGCCGAGGAGGCCCGTGCGTCGCTGCTCCACTGCGGAACGGAGCTGCGGGACGGCCGCGAGTGGAAGGTGTGCGCCAACCCGTCACCGGAGACGGCCGCGAAGCTCTTCGGCACCTACCAGCGGGGAGACACCCCGCTCGCGGCGCTGCTGCGCACTCACGGGTTGTGGTGAGGCGGGTGCGCCTCGCGCTCCCGCTCGAGCTCCTGGCGGAAGAAGGCACTGTGCCGGGCGAGCGTCTCCATGTAGGGCCGCACGTCCTCGCGGGCCTCGGGTGAGAGCTGGGCGTAGGGAATCACGTGCTCGTCCGGCACGTAGCGGAAGGTGAGGTTGATGCGCCGGGTCTTGAAGTCCGGCAGCTCGGGCGGGAGCAGGTGGCCGGCGCGCGTGTCCACCCGCTGCACCCGGTGGAACGTCTGCTCCTTCCACCGCGCGCCCCCGAAGAGTTGGAGCGACCCATCGTCGAGCCACTGCTCCAGCACCACCTCGTCGCGCTCGCCCGGGCGGGTGGAGGTGACGAACTGGATGAGCGCGCGCTCCCCGAAGGACAGCGAGGCCACGGGCCCGGGCTCGAAGTCCTTGTGCTCGCCCACGCGCGCGGTGTCCACCCAGCGCCCGTCCTCGAGGCGGCTGCCGTAGAAGTTCACCAGGCAGGTGTTGAGGTGCCAGCGGGGCGGCATGTCCGGGCCCCGGAACATCCGGCGCGCCAGTTGCTCCACCTTGTCCACCTGGCGCTGGAGCACCGCCGGGAAGGGCTCGGCCTTGACGCAGCGGTCCTTCACGCCCTTGGGCGGCCGGTAGTAGTCGAGGCAGGCGAACTGCCAGTTGCCCAGCCAGTAGACCGGCCGTAACAACCGCCGCTGCTCCTGCCCCGGCGGAGGGGGGAAGTGCTTGGAGTAGCGCTGCTCCCACAGGGGGTGGAGGGCACCGAGCCACGCGAGGATCTCCGCGCGGTCCGCCGCCGGGAGGAAGCTCGCGTTGTAGTGGTGGCCCGGGGTGCGCTGGCGGGCCTTGTGGGCCAGGGAACGGCCATAACGGGGAGGAGGCGCCATGGGAGTCTCTCCCCTACCACACCTCAGAAGGTGGCGAGCACGCCCGCGCTGAACTGGCTCGACGTGGACCTCTCGGCTCCCGGCTGCAAGCCCAGGGAGGCGTTGCCCGTGAGGCTCCAGACGTCGTTGAGGTGGATGGACAGGAGCGGGAACGCCGTCCCATGGAAGCCGCCGAGGTTCAACCCCACCCGGACGTTCAGCCCCCCACGATGGAGGATGCCATCCTGGAGCACGAGCTCCTCCGAGAAGATGGCCCAGGCGGAAACGCCGACGGCCAGGGTCACCACCTCGCCCAGCGTCACGGAGTAGCCGGCTCCCACCGAAGGCACGGGGTTCAACCTGAGCAGCACCGTGTCGGACCCGGAGGTGAAGAAGGAATGGTTGACCGACGCCATCGCATGCACGCTGCTGGAGTCCGACACCCACCACCGCGTCCGCAGACCCGCCACCACCTGGATGGTCTTGAATTCGGGGTGGACCGTGCCGCTCACCTGGGGCACCCACTCGGTCCGGCCCGCCTCCCCCAGGCGGAAGGAGAGCGTCGGCGTGGGAATCCCGAAGAACAGCTTCACCGGGCGGGAGAACGCCAGCGAGGGCAATCCCGCCACGGACAACTGCAGCCGATCCGTCAACCCCACACCGTAGCCCACCGACAGGCTGGGAGGGATCGCATAGGCGATGGGAAGGGGATACGAGCCGTCCTGCGCCACCTCGCCATACCCCACCGACATCGACAGGCCCACCGCGTGGGTGCCGGCCGGGAGGGTGGTGAGGGTGGCGGCCAGCGGCCGGGCATAGCGCTTGGCGGCGAGCCCCGGCGCCCCCACCAGCTCCAGGTTCTCCTCGAGCACCGTCACCGACTTGCCGGCCTCCACCTGGAGCTCCCGGGCGAACGTGCCCTCTGGCGTCCTGCGACGCACCAGATAGGGCCCCACCGGCAGCGCCATGCGCAGGGCACGCCGGCCCTCGGGCACCTCCAGCACCACCAGTCCGGTGTGCAGCTGGATGACCTGCAGGGGTCCCAGCTCCTGCCGCACCTCGAGCGTGCTGCTCGCGCTGGCCAGCCGC
This sequence comes from Archangium sp., assembly GCF_057119385.1. NCBI lineage: Bacteria > Pseudomonadati > Myxococcota > Myxococcia > Myxococcales > Archangiaceae > Archangium > Archangium sp. The sequence continues at coordinate 36,913 of NZ_DBNGVP010000214.1, forward strand.
GTGAGGGGCAGGTCCTGCCGCCCGCGCAGCCGCAGGTCGAAGCTGGGGTGCTGCACCGCCTCGCCGCGCAGCGAGGTGTCGCGGATGGTGAGGCGCTGCGCATAGGCGAAGGCCTCGCCCACCGTCACCTGTCCGTCGTCGCCCTCGTCCGCCGCGCCGCGCAGGCCGGCCACCAGGTGGTGCGTGAAGAAGGAGCCCTGGAGCTCATCCGTCTCGTGCGACGCCTCCTGTCCCGTGCTGGAGGCGAGCAGCACCGAGCCCTCGCTGGACAGGGCCAGGGGCACCTCCACCGCGAAGGGCGCCGCCGGGGAGAGCCCCTTGGCCCGCGTCCAGCTCCCGCCCTGGCAGGCGTCGAGGATGCCCACGCGCACCGCGGCCCGCTCGTCCTCCAGCCGCGCCCGGAGCGCCTTCAGCTCCAGCGGCTGGCCGTTGGGATAGAGCGCCCGATCGTCCGAGTGGCCCGAGTAGTAGAAGAGCAGCAGTCCCTCCCGGCCCTCCTTCCCGAGCCGCTCCAGCCGCGAGTCCAGCGCCGCGAGGACGCGCGAGGGCTCCGGGTCCTCCAGCACCAGGACGTCGTCCCGGGAGAACTGTCCGGCCTCGACGAGGACGGAGGCGACGCTGCGCGCGTCCCGGTGCGCGTACCGCAGGGGCGTGCGTCCGGGAGCGGCGCGGTTGGCGCCCACCACCACGGCCAGGCGTTTCACGTCCGGGGAGCCGGTGTCGGGTGGAGCGGCGGTGAGGGCAACGAGGGTCAGGGCGAGCAGTGCGTTCATGGCGAAGCGGGCCGCGAAGAGGGTTTGGAGAGGGTGAGCGGGAGGACCCACAGCGACTCGTCGCGCGTGGGCGCCTCGTGGAGCGGGGCCAGGGACTGAACGGAGACGGGCGCGAGGCCGAGGACGACGAGGAGCCGCTCGGGCTGCTCGCCGGGCTCCACCCGCCAACTGGTGGGCAGGAGGGTCTCGCCGCGCTCGGGCAGCGGGCCCTCATGGAGCACCTGCCAGGTGTCACCGTCGGCGGCGGCCACGGTGAGCCAGGTGAAGCCCTCGGGCATGACCTTGAGGCGCAGCAGGTCTCCCTCGGCCACCGGGGACTCGCCGTCCCACAGACGCACCGTGTCCCCGGTCTTCACGTAGAGCGCCACCGCCGGGCTGCCCTTGCTGCGCAGGCCGGCCCTCGGGCCCGGGAGCGTCTCCGTCGCCGTGCGAGGCACCCACAGCACCAGGGCGAGCCCCGCCGCGAGCGCCGCGACGCCCCAGGGCGCCAGGCGGGCCAGGAGCGAGGGAGCGCGGCGAGGCGGCTCGTTGGCGAGCGCCACGGCCCAGGACGGCACCGGCGGCGGCCGGCCCAGGGAGTCGACATGCCCGGCACAGCGGGGACAGGAGGCGAGGTGGGTCCTCACCTCCTCCGTCATGTCCCCGAGCGCGGCGCGGTCCAGCGCCAGGAAGGAAGGGTGGGAGGTGCTCATCGTTCCTCCTCGCGCCAGGGCCCCAGCCGCGCCTCGAGGCGGGTGAGGATGCGGCGCACGGTGCGATCCGACAGATTGGTGACTTCGCCGATTTCCGATTGGGTGAGGCCGTCCAGCCGGTGCAGCAGGGCCACCTCGAGCTCCTCGGCGGGGAGGCTGGAGGCGAGCGACTGGAGGCGCTGACGCACCAGCAGCACGGACTCGATGCTGGGAGCGGGGTGGGCGGTGGTGTCCTGCAGGGCGGCGGACATCTCCACCGGCTGGCGGCGCTGGCGGACCCGGAGCTTGTCGATGAGCAGCCGGGTGCTCACCCGGTAGAGCCAGGGCACCACCTCGTGCACGGGGCGCTGAGCCATACCGGAGCGCCACAGGCGGATGAAGGCCTCCTGGGCCACCTCCTCCGCCTCCGCCGCGTCGCCGAGGGCGCGGGCGCACTTGTTCTGGAGCAGGGGGAAGTATTGGCGGTACGCGGCCGTGACGGTGGCCGACGCACCTTCACGGGGCGGCGCGCTCATGGTGGGAAGAAGCAGGCATGCGGTTTCCTGGAGCATTCCCCCGTACAACGAAATGCCCCGGAAAAAGCGGACACGGCCTCACGGGCCGGGCGGGCGGCTCGGGCGGCTGAGCACGTACGAGGCGCCGACGAGGGAGGTCTCCGCCCCGGCGGTGCCTGGCTGCTCCTGCTCCATGGACGGTTCCCCCGGCATGGCCGCGCCTTATCGCACTCTGGGGTACTGTTCCACCGGCCCCGTGGGCCGCTCGAGGTGACGATGAAGCGCGTGTTGAAGATCGCCGGTCTGGTCCTGTTGGTCCCCGTGTTGGGAGTGGTGGCGCTGTTGCTGGTCATGGTCGTTGGCAACGGGGAGATTCCCGATGGACGGGAGCTGGAGGGCTTCGCCCGGGTGGTGAAGGACGGCCACGTCGGCGTGGACGTGCTCGACGCCGGGGAGGGCGCGGTGGTGCTCATCGACTCGGGCAATGATGCCGAGGGGAAGATCGTCCTGGGCGAGTTGAAGCGGCGCGGGCTCGGGCCGGACGCGGTGAAGGCCATCCTCCTCACGCACGGGCACGCGGACCACGTCGCCGGGTGTCACCTCTTCCCGAAGGCCGAGGTGATGGCGCTCGAGGCGGACGTGCCCATCGCCGAGGGAAAGGCGCGCAGTGGAAGCCCCATCCTCCGGCACCTGCCGCCCACCAACCGCGACGTGCGTGTCACCCGCGCGCTGAAGGACGGCGAGACGCTCCAGGTGGGCACCCTGTCCATCCGCGTGTTCTCCATCCCCGGCCATACCCAGGGCAGCGCGGCGTACCTCGCCAACGGAGTGCTGTTCCTCGGAGACAGCGCGGACGCGACGAAGGACGGCAAGCTCGTGAGCGCCAAGTGGCCGGTGACGGATGACGTGGAGCAGAACCGCGCATCGCTGAAGGCGCTGGCGGCGAAGCTGAAGCCCGAGGAGGTGAAGCACATCGTCTTCTCGCACACCGGGGTGCTGCCCGGATTCGCACCGCTCCGCGACTTCGCGGCGAACTGAGGGGCACACGTGAAGATCTTCCAGCACCTCCTGCTCGGCGCACTGCTGCTCGGACCCGTGGCCCATGGGCAGGAACAAAGCCCGGCCCGGACGGAGAAGGCGGCCCCCGCGCCCGCGGTGACCGAGTCCACCCTGTCGCTGCTCGAGCCCGCGAGTGATGGCTGCGAGTGGGCCCAGGTCGATGCCGTCACTTCTACGCGCCGGGTCATCGTGAAGCTCGCGGTGGACTGCCAGGGGGCGAGCACCGCGCTGAGCCGGGATGGCAAGCAAGGCGTGGCGAGGTTCTGGCGCGGGGGAGTCAGCCAGCCCGTGGTGGGCAAGCCCACGTTCCCGGAGAAGTTCCCCTCCCCCGCGTTCCGCGACCGCCTGTTCCTCGTGGACATGGCGACGGGTGGTGCCGAGGAGCTCCCCCTGCCCGGCTCGGGCGAGCTCATCGAATTCGGCTTCGACGCCAAGGGCCAGTTGCTCGGGCTCACGATTCAGAAGCCCACCCCGGAGCAGGAGCAGGTGGGCGCGGCGGAGGTGGATGGAAACACGATTCGATTCAGGCTCAATGGAACCATGAGACGCCCGCTGTTGGCCCACGCCTTCGTCTGGCGTGACGGAGCGTGGACGCGGCTGGATGTGAAGGCGAGCGATGAGGCCTCGGGGACCGGCCTCCTGCCAATCCGCAAGGAATTGGGTGAACGCTCGAGCCGTGTGTTGGATCCGCGCTTCGCGCCCAGGGAGATCGAAGACGACGCACTGCTGGACCAACTGTATGCGTTCACCCCCGAGCAGCCCGATGGCGAGTGGGCCGCACTGGTGCGTGGTGGCTACACGCTGGCGGTCTGGGGCACGCCCTTTGGTGAGGAATTGCTGGCCACGGGCCTGCTGCGAAGAGTGGATAAGGGAAAGGCGGTCGCGCTCCCCGGTCACACATTCCGCGAGAACGACCTGGTCAGCATCCAGTCACGCGGGTCATTCCTGCTCATCTCGCTCGCCGATTCCGGTGGGCATCCGCGCATGTACCGGGGGAAGAAGCTCGTCTGGAGCTCGGAGAACGCGCGGGCGGTGACGTTCTGGCCGAAGTGACCGGGTGACGCATTCGCCCTCTTTCTGTAGAGGAGGGCGGGGAGCCCGACCCATGCCCGCCCTGGGTCTACATCCGGCAAGACAGCCCCATCGAAGTCTGGACGCAAAAGGACTTGGCCCCGCCACCAAACGGGAGCTACAGCGCATTGGCGGGCTGCGGCTAGAGCACAAACTCTCCCAGGAGCAAGTAGGATGCGGGGGTTCACCCCAAGTATCTAACGCGACTAGAGGGTGGAGGCGGCAACGTCACTCTGGCACTCTGGTAGCCGCATCCGTGGCATACAGAGCAACCTACGCGAGTTGTTGCCCAAGGAGGCAACGGAGCCCTGATCCAGCAGTGTGACTTATGTATCCGTCGAGGACAACCCGAGCAGGCAACTGAGGGCAGTGCGACACTTCCCCCACCATTGGAATCAAGGGCGGACAGGCTATGATGTGATACAGCCCTCCACAGAAAGGGACAACATGCACAACAAAGAATTCACGGAACCAGTGTGTACCATCGAGGCTAGCGACAAGAGCTTCGATTATTGGAAAAATCGCGAAGATACTACGCCAGAACTCCGAGAAGGAATTGCGGCAGCGAATATGCTTATCGTGCCGTCAGAGTCCTACCGCGATTTTCGTGAGCCGACCTTCCCCACTGGGACAGAAGAGTTGCTCGAGTACCTTCGGGAGAATTCGCCACCAGAATTGACGCCAGAAATCTACGCCACCGATACTACATATCAGGAATTGGCGCTTCACGCAGACATTCTCAGGATCGCCACGCTCGTAGTAGAATTTGGCATCGTCCCTCTTGCCATTGGATTGCTATCCAACTATCTATACTCGCGCCTGGGTTCTCGTCGCGACAACACAACAGTCATATTTGACATGCATATTACCGGCCACCGCCAAACAGCAAAGGTTCACTACGAAGGCCCAGCACCTGCGTTCGAAGCCTCGATCAAGAAGGCGTTGGAGACTCTCCAAGCTAATCCTGACGCTGCTCTCCAGCAATCCAAACCCATCGTAAAGAGCAATGACCCTCATGGACATTGACGCAGCCTTCAGTACGCTCTCTACGCTTCCAACCTCCTGGGGTTCGTGGGATGCACATCCTATTCTCGAGGCTTTGCAGGCGGAAAAGAGCAAGGCAGTCGCCACCTCAGATCAAGAGCGGGCAAAACGCACTTGGTGTTGCGAGCAGGCGATTCTCATACACGAGGAATACATCAACGCCTTTCGCCTAATGAAGCGAGGCGAGTTCTACAATGCATGGTGCAATCTTGAGAAAGCAGAGCGCGGCCTTGGGTGGCTAGAGCGCCATTTCCCGTTCACACCAGACGACTATCACTTGGCGTTTACGTACCAGCAGATCGGTCGTTTTCAAAAACTCTTTCCGTATGCATATTTCGCCAGTCCGGAGATGGTGGCGCGCGAGAAAACCTGCAACATCTGCGGCGCCCGTGTCTCCATTCGCTCCCCATGTGGTCACCGCGTCGGCGAGGTATACAACGGCGAACTTTGTGTTAGAAAGGTCTCCAAATCGGAATTCATTGGCATTGCCCTCGTCCGAAACCCCGTTCAAAAATACTCTGTCCCCTTTCTCCTAGATCCAGAGACCAGCAAGTCCAGAGATCATTACGACTATTCGCTGATCAATTTTATCGTGGACCGATTGGCCTCTCCATACCATGGGTGGTCTTTTGAATGGACGAAGAAGCGGCATCCGCATGCTCGCTTCAAGAGCACAGGTCGAAACGATCCCTGCCCATGCGAATCAGGCGTCAAATACAAGAAGTGCTGTTGGTCAAACCCCGAGGGTGTTCTTCGTCCGCACTGCGAGATTGATTTCGAAGTCCCTCCGCCTTCGAATTTGTCGATGTTTACATATTCAAAGAGGTGAATCGCCAAGCCGTAGTCGCCGCACGGGGGATTATCACCTAATCGTTTATGGATTGAGCCCTCGTTTGGGGCCTCAGGTTCCCTGATAGCGTTTTACCTTTCCCCTGGGAGTCGATCTCAATATCCCTCTCTCTGCCCTGTCCCGCTCACTAGTCGGCTGGGTTTGGGAAGAAGATGTCCGCGACAACTCCCGCTCTCATCCCGTGCCGGTCGAAAGTGTGAGGCTGACAGTTTTCCTCATTCCCTTATCCTAGAGGGAGAGGAGACATACACGAACTCCCCATGGGGAGAGGCTTGGCATGGTGAGCGCGCGACTGCTCGCCCGGTTTAAGGATGTCAGTAGCCAGCCCCATCGCGCGCAGCAGCGTGAGGAAACCCCACCCCAGGTCCAGTTCCCACCAACGGATTCCCAGCCGGGCCGAGCGCGGGAACGTGTGATGGTTGTTATGCCAGCCCTCGCCCATGCTCAGCGCTCCGAACAGCAGGTTGTTGAAGCCCTGCACCGCCGCGCCCTCGTTGTGCCACCCGCGATAGCCGTGCCGGTGCGCCACGTAGCCCACGAGCCAGTGGCTCGTCACACTCACCGCCACGCGCACGAAGCTCCCCCACACCAGCCAGGGCAGCCCACCCACCGCCAGGAACAGCACCGCCCAGGGCAATTGCTGCAACATCCAGGTGCGCTGGAGGAAGCCATAGAAAGCATCCGCCTCCACCTGTCCGTCCAGACGGGGCTCGAAAGGCCGGGCGAACTCGAAGCGGCAGTGCAGGTTCCAGAAGTAGTCGCGCCACATGGGCTGCCGGTGCGCGAAGTAGTCGTGGCACCAGGGCTCGTTCTGTTGGAAGTCCCGCGTGTTGTGCATGCGCACCAGCGCGCGCGGCCCATCCAGCCCCACCAGCACGCCCAGGTAGGTGAGCGCGTACTCCAGCCACACGGGCACCCGGTAGGAGCGGTGGATGAGGCCCCGGTGGATACCCACCGAGTGCCCCGCGCACAGCGTCAGGACCGTGCTCCCCACGAAGAGCCCGAAGGCCGACGGAGTGAACGTAGGCACCGCCCCCACCACCGCGACCAGCGACACGAGCCCGAACCACAGCGATTTCGCGGGGTTCCACCGCACCTGCCCGTCACCCGGGCGCACCGTGTTTCCACCAGACATGACCACCTCCACCGGGGAGTACCGGAAGAGGTGGCGGCGGTTGCGGGGAGCCCTCGAATCCTGTCCCGGAAGCCGCTCGTGGCCTTCGCCTCGGCTCGTGGCTACCTCAACACCAGGGAAGGTGTGGACATGCGCGAGAGCATCCTGGCGGCCGCGATCGCGGCGATGACCTGGGCAGCGGCGGGGACGGCCAGCGCCCAGCAACAGCAGATGGCGGGCACCTACCAGCTCCAGCAGCCCATGGCAGGCAGCCAGGCCCTCCAGCAGCCGATGGCGGGCACCTACCAGCTTCAGCAACCCATGGCGGGCACCTACCAGCTCCAGCAGCCCATGGCGGGGAGCTATTACCTCCAGCAGCCGCTCACGGAGCGCTATGGCCTGCAGGCGGTGCCCCCGGGCGGCTACTACCTCCTGCAGCCCCTCCCGGGGAGCTACTCCCTCCAGCAGGTGCCTCCGGGTGGCTACTTCCTCCTGCCCGTGGACCCCAACGAGGCGCCAGCGGACACCGGGCTGGAGTCCTGGCCCTGGCCCCAGGAGCCCTGACAGGCGGAGCCTCTCCACTGCGAGCGTATTCCGCTGGGAGGCGAGGCGCGATACACCTGGGGTCGCCATGGCAGAGACCCCGATGAACATCCCCACCGTCGACCTCACCGATCTCTCGTCGAAGGACCCCGCCCGCGTCGAGCGCGGCGCGGCGGCCATCCGGGAGGCCTTCGGCGTCTTCGGCCTCGTGTACGTGAAGAACCACGGTGTCGATGCCCAGGCGCTCGAGCGCTTCTACGACGCGTTCCGCACCTTCGTCTCGTGGCCCACCGAGGCCAAGCGGCCCTACGGCCGCGCGGACATCTGGTACCAGCGCGGCTGGACGCCTCCGAACACCGAGGTCGCCGTGGCCAGTAATGGCCAGCCGGACTTCAAGGAGTGCTACTTCGCCGCGCCCTACCCCTCCGACGAGAGCTCGGCGCTCGAGTTCCCGCAGATCTACCCCGAGAACGTGTGGCCCTCCGATGCGCCGCCGTTCTTCCAGGACGGCCTGCTCTCGCTCGGCCGGTCGCTCCACGAGGCGGGGCTCGGGCTCCTGCGCGGCGCGGCGGTGGCGCTCGGGCTCCCGGAGGCGTCCTTCGCGGATCTCTGCCAGCGGGCCCCCCACGTCACGCGTGCGCTGCAGTACCTGCCCCTCACCGCCTCCCAGGTGAACACCGGCATCGTCTGGGGCGAGGAGCACACGGACTTCAACCTGCTCACGCTGCTGCCCGGGGGCCGGTTCCTCGACCCCCAGGGGCAACCGGAGAAGAGCCCCGATGACAAGAGCGGCCTCTACCTCCGCACGCGCCCGTCGCCCGAGGAGCCCAGGGGGCGGATGGTGCGTGGCACCGCGCCCGCGGGCTGCATCGTCGCGCAGGTGGGCCAGCAGCTGGAGATCCTCACGGGAGGCACGTTCCTCGCGACGCCGCACGTCATCACCGCGCCGGGCGTGCCGGGCTGGCAGCGTCAGTCGGCCGCGCACTTCATGCACGTGCACACCAACACGGTGCTCTTCCCGCTGTCGAAGTTCCGCACCCCCGACGCCGTGCGGAACTACGCGCCCCCGGTGCTCGCGGGCACGTATGACATCAAGACGCTGGTGGACATCGGCCTGGCGCCCCCGAGCGCGCTGGATCAGCTCGGCTACCGCCACTACGACCGGCTCAACCAGATGCGCGCGGGAAGCGCGAAGTCCTAGAGGCCATGCGCCTGCGTCACCTCGCCCTGGTCCTCGCCCTGCCCCTCCTGCCGGCCTGCAAGAGCCAGAAGGAGGCGCCTCCCGCCCCGAAGACCGCGGCCAAGGCACCCGCCACCCAGAAGAGCCGCATCGGCCTCGTGCTGGGGCTCGGAGGTCGCGGGGACCAGTCCTTCAATGACTCGGCGCTGCGGGGCCTGGAGGTCTGGGCCGCGGGCGTGAAGTACGAGGAGGGTGGCTACAAGGACGTCACGCCCCAGGAGCACGAGCCGCTCGGCATCACGCCCGTCATCCTCCAGAGCCGGGTGGCCGAGGACTACGAGCCCAACCTGCAACTGCTGGTGGAGGAGCAGGGCGTGTCGCTGTCGCTCGCGGTGGGCTTCATGCTGGAGAACGCGGTGGAGGCGGTGGCGAAGCGCAACCCGGACAAGCACTTCCTGCTGGTGGACAGCCCACTGCTGTCCGCCCAGGGCGAGCCGTACACGCTGCCCAACGTGCGCACCGTCGTCTTCCGCGAGGAGGAGGGCTGCTACCTGGTGGGCGCGCTGGCCGGGCTCGCGACGAAGACGGGCAAGGTGGGCTTCGTGGGCGGCATGGAGATTCCGCTGGTGAAGCGCTTCGAGGCCGGCTTCCGCGCGGGCGTGGCGGCCACCAACCCCAAGGCCACCGTGGTGTCCAACTACACCGGTGGCTTCACGAATTTCGCGCTCGGCAAGCAGGTGGGGCAGGACCTGCTGACCAAGGGCGCGGACGTGCTCTTCGCCGCCGCGGGCGTGGACGGCCTGGGCGCCATCCAGGCCGTGAAGGAAGCGCGCGACGAGGGCAAGAGTGTCTACGTCATCGGCGTGGACTCGGACCCGTCGCACCTGGCACCCAAGGCCGTGCTGTCCGCGGTGGTGAAGCGCGTGGACCTGGTGGTGTACGAGGCCGTGCGAGATGAGGTCCAGGGCCGCTTCCAGGGCGGCAGCCTGTCCCTCGGCCTCAAGGAGGGCGGCATCACCTACGCCCCGGTGCGGCTGGACTTCCCCGGCAAGGCCGACGCCCTGGCCCGGCTGGAGGAGCTGAAGGGGAAGATCATCGCCGGGGACATCCAGGTCCCCACGCACCCGGATCAGCTCCGGCCCGCCACCGCGGCTCCTGGCACGCCCTGAGCGCTCGCGCTAAGGCGCCTTCGTGGCGGCCTGGAGCGCCTTGCACGCGGGCTCGAGCCCGAGGTTGCACGCCTTCTGGATGAACTCGCGGGAGCGCTCCGGGCTCTTCGCCACGCCGCTGCCACTGCGGTGGGCGATGCCAGCATTGAGGCAGCCGCCCGGGAGCTCCGCGGCACAGGCCTTCTCGAAGAGGGAGACGGCGCGCTTCGGATCCTTCGCCACGCCCTGTCCCGCCATATAGGCCACGCCGAGGCTGTTGCAGGCCGTCATGTGTCCCGCGTCGCAGGCCTTGGTGAAGAGGGCCGCGGACTTCTCCAGGTTCTTCTCCACGCCCTTGCCGTTCGCATGGGCGATGGCGAGGCTGAAGCACCCATCCGCGTGGCCCTTGCCACAGGCCTTCTCGAAGGAGGCGCCGGCACGCACCGGATCCTTGTCCACGCCCAGGCCCGCGTTGTAGGCGAGGCCCACGTTGAAGCACCCCTTGGCGTCCTCCGCCTTGCAGCTCTTGTCGAAGAGCGCGAAGGCCTGCTTCGGATCCTTCTGCACGCCCGTGCCCTCCGCGTAGGCGATGCCCAGGTTGTTGCAGGCGTCCAGGTGGCCCTTGTCGCACGCCTTCTTGTAGAGGGCGGCCGCGCGGGCATCGTCCTTGCTCACGCCCGCGCCCTGCGCGTACGCCAACGCCGCGTTGAAGCACTCGCCCTTGTCGCCCTTCTTGCAGCCCTCCTCGTGGACCTTGGCCTGGCGGGCCAGCTCCTCGCGGCCGAAGAAGGCCTCCTGCTTCTCGGCGGCCTTCGTCGCGGGCTTCGGTTGCTGCGCGAGGGCGGACGCCCCCAGCAGGGTGATGGCCAGACCGAGGCCGAGCACCCACGGGCGCCGGCCGTTCTCGGTTCCAGAGCGAAGCATGTGGAAATCCTCCCGGGCACCAGGGCCCATCCTGTCGGACGGGTATAGCCAGGATCTCCGCCCGCGCGAAGGGGACTCGGCCCGGGCCACCGTCCTGGCTCAGCGCGGCGACCGGACCCGCCGGGGCGTGCCTCCTCCAGGGCCCGGCTGCCGTGGCTTCGCCGGAAGCGCTCCTCTTGTGCAAACGGGGTTGTACAACCACGGTTGTGAATCCGACGGGAGGACCCATGTCCACGACGAACCTCGACATCGCGCACCGTTACTTCCGGGCCATCGAGCAGGGAGCGACTGGAGAAGCGCTGGCCGCCTTCTTCCACCCCGAGGTGACGCAGATCGAGTACCCCAACCGGCTCGTCCCCACGGCAGCCACGAGGGATCTGCGGGCGCTGCTCGAGGGAGCGGAGCGCGGCCAGAAGGTGGTGGCCTCGCAGCGTTGCTTCTCCACGCGGCTGCCGGGCTGGGGCAACCTCGCGCTCTGGGGCGTGCTCTTCTTCCTCGCGGAGCGGGTGCTGCCCGGCCTGGGCAAGGACGAGTCGGCCCGGTATGCCTTCACCGTGCGCCAGTACCTCCTGGGCCTGCTCATGCCCGAGCTGGACTTCCGCAGGACGTTCGCCGCCACGCCCCTGTCCTGGCTGCGGCTCACCACGTACTTCTCCAATGTCTCGCTGCTGCTGCTGCTCGGCATCCACGTCTTCAATCAGCGCGAGGTGTCCTATGCGTCCCGTTGATCCGGGCTCCACCCGCGCGCTGCCCCGCCGGCTGCTGGTGGCCGCCGTGCTGCTGCTGGGTGCCCGGGTGGCCAGCGCCGTCTACGAGAAGCCCCCCCCTCCCAGCCCTGGAGCCTGGTGGCCTGGGTTCCCCTGGAGCAGGCCGAGGCCCTCTCCCGCGAGCGCCATCTCCCCATCCTCTATTACTTCTCCGCCGACTGGTGCTCGCCCTGCCAGCTGATGGAGCGCGACGTCTTCAACAACGACTACGCGGCCCGCAACATCAACACGCGCTACATCCCCGTGAAGCTGAAGGATCGCCACCAGGAGGACGGAGAGAACCCGCCCGCCGTGCAGGCCCTCATCAAGGCGCACTCCGTCAGCGCCTTTCCCTCCTTCGCCGTCGTGGGGCCGGACGGAAAGCGCCAACGCCTGACGCGCGGCTACGGCGGCTACACCGTGACGCTCCAATTCCTTCGCATCCCCACGCCTTCGGATTGAGTCTCCACGTTCGCGGTCTACAACGACACGCGGACGGGCGCGCCCAACGCGCTGGACATTGAGTCAGCAGCAGCGCCCGCCACCCCCGCGGTAGCGGGCGCGCATGCGCTCGTCGAAGAACTCCGGGTAGCTCATCACCGGCTTCCCGGGGTGCTTCAGACGCATGTGCTGGACGTAGGTGTCGTAGTCGGGCACGCCGATGATCAACCGGGCGGTCCGCACCGCCTGGAGCCAGAAGCCCCTCAGCCTGTCCCTCGCGGCGCCCATGTCAGTGGCCCGCCGTGGCCAGGGGAACGGGGGCGGTCTCCTGGGCGGTGGGGCCGGCCGAGCGGCGGGCGGCCAGGGCCGCGCGGATGCCGAACGAAACGGTCGCGATGACCAGCAGCATGAAGAGCACGGTGAGGGTGGCGTCCACGTAGTCGTTGGTGATGACGCGCTCCATGTCCTCCAGGCTCTTCGCGGGCGCCAGCACCTTGCCCTCGGCGGCGGCGGCGGAGAACGCGCGGGCATGGGCGAGGAAGCTCACCCGGACCTCGCCGCCGAACACCTTCTGCCAGCCGGCGGTGAGCGTGCAGCACACCAGCCACACGGTGGGCAGCGCCGGAATCCACAGGTAGCGCTCGCGCTTCATCTTCACGAGCACCACGCAGACCAGCGTCAGCGCGATGGCGGCCAGCATCTGGTTGGCGATGCCGAACAGCGGCCAGAGCGTGTTGATGCCGCCCAGCGGATCCACCACGCCCTGGTAGAGGAAGTAGCCCCAGCCGCTCACGCAGATGGCCGTGGCGAGCAGGTTGGCGGACCAGGACTCGGTCTTGCGCAGCGGCGCGTACACCAGGCCGGCCAGCTCCTGGATCATGAAGCGGCCCACGCGCGTGCCCGCGTCCACGGTGGTGAGGATGAAGAGCGCCTCGAAGAGGATGGCGTAGTGGTACCAGAAGGCCATCATGCCCGCGCCGCCCACCAGCCCATGGAGGATCTGCGCCATGCCCACGGCCAGGGTCGGCGCACCGCCCGCACGGGAGAGGATGGAGGACTCGCCAATCTCCCTGGCCGTCATGCTGAGCACGTCGGGGGTGATGACGAAGCCCCACTCACTGATGGTCCGCGCCGCCTGCTCCACGGTGGTGCCAATCAGGCCCGGCGGCGAGTTCATGGAGAAGTACACACCCGGGTCCAGCACCGAGGCGGCGATCAGCGCCATCATCGCGACGAAGGACTCCATCAGCATGGCGCCGTAGCCCACCATGAGCGACTCGCCCTCGTTGGCCAGCATCTTCGGCGTGGTGCCGGAAGAGATGAGCGAGTGCCAGCCGGACACCGCGCCACAGGCGATGGTGATGAAGAGGAACGGGAACACGTTGCCGGAGAACACGGGCCCGGTGCCGTCGATGAACCGGGTCACCGCCGGCATCCGGAGCTCCGGCGCGGCCAGGACGATGCCCACCGCCAGCAGCAGGATGGTGCCAATCTTCAGGAAGGTGGACAGGTAGTCGCGCGGCGCCAGCAGCAGCCACACCGGCAGCACCGAGGCGCAGAAGCCATAGGCGATGAGCATCCACGCCAGCGGCTTGCTGCCAAAGGTGAACAGCGGGGCCACGGACGGTGCGTCGGCGACGCGGCCGCCCAGCCAGATGGAGAGCATCAGCAGCACGAAGCCGAGGATGGACACCTCGAGCACGCGGCCGGGGCGCAGGTAGCGCAGGTACACCCCCATCAACAGGGCGATGGGGATGGTCATGGCCACGGTGAAGGTGCCCCAGGGGCTGTCCGTCAGCGCCTTGACCACCACCAGGGCCAGCACCGCGAGGATGATCATCATGATCATCAGCACGCCGATCATCGCCACCACCCCGGCGGCGGGACCCAGCTCCAGGCGCACCATGTCGCCCAGGGACTTGCCGTCGCGGCGGATGGAGAGGAAGAGGATCATGAAGTCCTGCACCGCGCCGGCCACCACCACGCCGAAGAGGATCCACATGGTGCCCGGCAGGTACCCCATCTGCGCGGCGAGCACCGGGCCCACCAGCGGACCGGCTCCGGCGATGGCCGCGAAGTGATGGCCGAACAGCACCCACTTGTCGGTGGGTACGTAGTCCAGGCCGTCATTGCGCAGTTGCGCCGGCGTGGCCCGCGAGGGGTCCAACCTCAAGGCCCTGTCGGCGATGAACCGCCCGTAGAAGCGGTAACCGAGCATGTAGACGCAGACGGACGCCACCACCAGCCAGGTGGCGTTGATCGTCTCGCCCCGGTGCAGCGCCACAGTGCCCAGACAGAACGCGCCGATGATGGCGACCAGTGCCCAACCCAACCTGCTCGCGAGACGACCCATGACCCCTCCGCTCCTGTGTATCGCGGCAACGTTCCCGCCGGGTCGGCACGGGGTCAATGATCAAGTTCCCCCCCCTCATGCACCACTCATCAACACAACGCGCCGCGTGAGGCCCCTCGGGTGACAATCCAGCCGGATCTCGCGAAACCAGGAGTCCACACGTTGCGCATGCGCCCTCTCCCTCTGGGAGAGGGCGGGGGGTGAGGGTCGTCACCCATCACGCGGATCATGGGCGGAAGACCCTCACCCTAGCCCTCTCCCAGAGGGAGAGGGGACACCCACGGACGCTCGGACCGTTACTCCTTGCTCTTGGGACCACCGCGCTCGAGCTGGCGGATGATGTCCGAGAGATCGTCCTGCTCCTCCTGGATGACGAAGACCCCTTCCTCGGCGGGCGCGGGTCTGGGCGGAACATCGTCCTGCGTGACGCGCTTCGGCCTGGGCGCGACCGGCCGGGGAAGAGGCTCCGGCATCGGCGCTGGAGTGGCCCGAAGTGAGGGAACGGACACGGGAGGCAGCTCGGGCGGAGCCTCCTCCGCGGGAGACGGCAGGTTCCAATCCGTCTTCCGGTTCAGCCACTCCGCGTAGCGCGTGAACGTCCACGAGCCATCGGCGGCGCCCGTCTCGATGGCGGACGGGAGCTTGAAGAAGTGGCCCTGGCGCACGAGGCTCTTCACGGGCGTACTGCCCGGGAGCACCTCGCACTCGGGCACACGGATGCCGAGCTCCGGACGGTAGCGCAGCCGCTGGCACACCACCCCCACGAGGCAGTCCGCCAACTGCGCGCACACCGCGCCCTGGATCTCCGGCGGAAAGGCCGACACCACGCGCTGGAGCGCCTCGGCCGTGCTCGCCGAGTGCACCGTCGCGAGCACGAGGTGTCCCGTCTCCGCCGCGTTCAACGTCAGCCGCATCACCTCCGGGTCCCTCATCTCGCCCACCATGAGGACATCCGGGTCCTCGCGGAGCGCGTCGACGAGCGCCTGCTCGAAGGAGGGCGTATCCCGGCCCACCTCGCGCTGGCGGATGAAGGACTGGCGCGGCACCAGCGCGTACTCGATGGGGCTCTCCACCGTGATGATGTGCCGGGCCTCGCTCAGGTTGATCTCCTGCAGCAGCGCCGCGAGCGTGGACGTCTTGCCGGAGCCCGTCGGGCCGCTCACCAGCACCAGGCCGTGGGCCGGCTCGATGAGGCGGCGCAGGTCCGGGTGCAGGTTGAGCTTCTTCAACGTGGCCTGGGCGGAGGCCAGCAGACGGATGGCGAAGCCCACGCCGCGCGCGGTGCGCAGGATGTTGATGCGGCAGCGCTGGCCCTCCACGTTGCGCGAGACGTCATACGAGCACCGCTCGAGGAACTCGGGCCATGCGGCATCACCGATGATGTCGCGCGCCATGGCGGTGAGCACCGAGCCCGGCACCGCCTCCCCCGCGAGCCGCAGCGCGCCGCGGATCCGCAGCGCCATGGGCATCTCGCCCTCCAGGTGGATGTCGCTCGCTCCCTGCTCTCGGGCGAGCCGGATGAAGGCTTCGAGTCCCACGTGTGTCCCCTCCGACCAGGGCCGTTCCAAGCAACCGGTATGCCGCGTGCGCTTCCGGAGACACTCATAGCCAGGAAGCACCAGGGCCTGCCGGGTTGTCCGGACAGAGAGAAAAGCGGACGACACTTTGTCCCACCGCTCACTCCCACTCGCTCAGGGGACGATCCGACCCGGGGTGTCCGGCCGCGAGCGTCTCCTCTTCCCGCTCCTGCGTGAAGCCGCTGGCGCTGGAGAGCTTCGTGTCCCCATGGGGATTGTCCGCCCGCACCACCGAGTGCGAGTGCGCCCGCTCGGGCCTCGCCTCGGACAGGGGGCGATGGCTTCCCGGCCGCCCCTCGGCGAGCGTGCCGCGGCCCGGCTCCAGGTGGACGTACTCGAATTCCCCCACGGGCTCGCGCGGCCTGAGGAGGGCGCTCATCGGCTCGGGCAGGGCCTCGCGCAGCCGGTGCACCGTCCCGGGAGACAGCGCCTCCGCGAGGAACTGGCAGACGACACCCGTGAGCTCCACCGCCTGCCCCAGCGGCACCCGCGTCCGCTCCGCCACCCGCGCATGCAGCTCCGCGAGGTTGAAGTCCTGGTGGGGGCGTACGTCACGCAGGCTCTCGGCCAGCGGGGCCGGAAGATCTTCCGCCAGGGCCTGGACGACGGGCCAGCTCAGCCGCTCCCCCAGCACCGAGAGCACCGCGCCGAGGGTGCGCTCCGCCTCCTCCCGGCCAGGGAGGCCCGCGTGCTCGGCGACCTGGGACAAGAGCTCCTCGTGCGTCATCATGATCTTCCTCGCGGGCCGATTCACTCCCACGTGAAGTCATATTCACTGTCGAGCGGGCCCAGCACCCCTCCCCGGACGCGCACGTTGCGCGCGCCCAGCCGCTCGAGCACCTCCACCATGGCGCCCTCGTGGTACGGCATGGGCAGGAAGCTGCGCCGCATCACCAGGCGGCCGTGCCGGGGCCCCAACCACTCCATCGCCCGCTCCCCGTAGTTGGAGGTCACCTTGTAGATGGCCTGGAGGCTGGCGGAGATGTGGTCGGTGCTCGCGCCGGACTGCGAGCACATCGCGCTGCCCACCGCGGAGGACATCAGGCCCACCGCCGCCTTCTGCCCCAACATGCGCAGCACCTGCTCCGCGCCCCCATGCCGGGCACTCAGCTCCCGCACCGCGGCCATGGTCAGCCGGAGGAGCAGCGTCACGGAGTAGTTGACGAAGTCCATCAGCCGCTGCTGGCCGAGCACCGCCTGACATCGCGCCACGGCCGCCTCGTCCCCGAGCGACCGGACCGCCTCCAACGTGCGGTTGAGGAACAGCCCGCGCGCGGTGTCCTGGGAGGTCGCCAGCTCCATCAACTGCTCCAGCGTGCGCTCCCAATCCGATTGCATTCCCATACTTCGGCTCGTGCTCATGTCCACCCGGCCCGCCTGTCCCTCCGCCTCGGCGAGGGACTCCCCCAGCATAGGTCAGGGTCCGGGTGGATTCCTACTTTGCGGGGAATCCCCGGACCAGAAGTGTAGCCCGGTAGTCCGATTTCGAGAGGACGGTACAGCCGGGCGGCGTGGAGCCCGGGAGGCTTGCGAGCGGACACGCGGCATGGTGGCGTTCCACGGCGAGACGTGTGTGCCGTCCAGCCAGACACTCCGGGGGTGATCTCAAGATGGACAACGTGAAGCTCGAGAACGTGCAGGTGCTGGGTGCCAACCTGTCGAACGTGCTGAACGCATTCGGCAGCTTCCAGCTGCTCGCCAGCCGCATCATGTTGGAGGAGGGGCTCGGCGAGGAGTCGAAGGAGGGCGTGGTCCAGTTCGACAAGGACCGGTGGTACCCGGTGACGCGCTGGCTGGCCACCTTCGAGCGCATCGGCCGCGAGTATGGGGAGAGCATGCTCGGCCAGGTGGGGCTCGCCGTGCCGAAGAACGCCCTCTTCCCGCCCTTCGTGACGGACATCGACAGCGCGATCAAATCGGTGGACGTCGCCTACCACATGAACCACGCCCTGGACGGGCGGCCCATGTTCTCGCCCACCACCGGCACCATGACCGAGGGCATCGGCCACTACGGCTACTCACGGGTCCCCGGCATGAAGCAGATCCTCTGCGAGTGCGACAATCCCTATCCCTGCGCGTTCGATCTGCACCTGCTCCAGGCGATGGCGCAGCGCTTCGAGGTCACCGCCACGGTGACGCATGACACCTCGAAGCCGTGCCGCAAGCGGGGCGGCGCGAGCTGCACGTACATCGTGAAATGGGTGTAGTCACCGCATGAGCGACGGACTGCTTCGGAAGTACGCCTGGCCCCTGGCCGCGGCGGGTGTGGCGCTGGTGCTGCTCCTGCTGCGTCTCGCATCACTCCTGGAGCTCGGCTTCGTGGCCGATGACTTCGCCCACCTGGTGGAGGATCGCCCCCAGCCCTGGTACTTCGCGCAGGATCACCTGTACCGCCCGCTGCGCAACGCGACGTTCCGCGTGCTGCCGGCCCTCTTCGGGCTCGACCCGGTGCCCTACCGCTTCCTGGTCATGGCGGGCTTCCTCACGTGCCTGGTCCTGCTCTTCGTCTTCCTGCGGCTCCAGGGCGTGGGGCTCGCGGGCGCCCTGTCCGCCTGCGTGTTCGCGGCGCTCCACCCGCGCAACCAGCGCGTCCTGTACTGGTTCGCGGCGGCCCAGGACATCGTGGTCGCCTGTGCGGTGCTCGCGGCCCTGAGCGGGTGGAGTCTCTTCCGGCAGCGCGCGTCGAGGGCCGGGTACGTCCTGGCGCTCGTCTCCTTCGGCGTGGGGCTGGGCTTCAAGGAGCCCGCCATCGTGCTCCCCGCGCTGCTCGTCATCGTGGATGTGCACCGGCTCGGGGCGGACTGGAGGGCCGTGCGCACCGCCCGCTTCTGGCGGCCGTACCTGGGGCTGCTGCCGGTGCTCGGGCTCTACGCGGCGTTCGTGCTGCTCTACCCCGAGGGCCGGCTGCGCCAGGCGGAGGCAGGCGCCAGCATCTATGGCGTCAGCACCCTCCTCCAGTCCGTGCTGGCCCTGGTGCGCACCCTCTTCAACCTGGTGCTGCCCTTCGCCCCGCCGCTCGCCCTGCGGGATGTGACGGTGCCCCAGCTGGCCTGTGCCGTGCTGGTGCTCGCCGCCGTCGTCCTGCTGGCGGTATGGACGCGGACGCGCCGCGCGTGGGGAGCGGCCGCCGCCTGGGTGCTCGTCGCCGCGGTCCCCACCAGCGTCTTCGCCCGGACGAACAATGGGGACCAGTACCTGTTCCTCCCGATGCTCGGCATCGCCTTCGGACTGGCCTGGAGCTTCGACGTGCTCTTCCATTCGAGGACCTGGGTACGGGCCGTGGGCTGCGCGGTGTTGATGCTCCAGGCCTTCTTCGGTGCGCGGTACCTCGCCCGGGCGCACGAGGAGTGGCGGGTCGCGGGCGAGCTCGTTCAACGCACCCTCCAGTCCGCGCGGGCCATCCCCTCCTCCGAGACGCTCACCACCCTCGTGGTCGTCGACCTGCCGCACATGAACGGGCGGGCGCCGGTGCTGAACAACGGGCTCAAGGGCGCGCTGATGTCCGTGGGGTTCCCCCGCTCCCTCGCGTTGGAGGTCAACCACCAGCGGCCCGGCACGGACCCGGCCCAGGAGGCGCTCGTCCAGGGGCTCCTGGCCTGTCCCGCCGGGCCGGTGGGTCCGGCGCCCCGGCGAACGTTCGTCTGGGTGGACGGAGCCTTGGTGGAGCGCACCGGAGCCTGCGCGGAGCGGTGGGTCCACGAGGATGAGCAGCGCCGGGCCCTGGCCTGGGTGAAGAGCTGAGCCCGTGTAGCGGCGGAAGCAACGCCATGGGCCCGTGCCCGTGGCCTGGGAAGCAACACCTACCGGCTCTCCGACAGACTCTCCCTCTGGGACAAACGGGCAAAAGCCGCCGGTACGGTGATTGCAGAAATACCGGACCGGACGACGGTGTCCCCCAATCCAAGGATTCGACATGATCTCCAAGAACAAGTTCCTGGGTTCCCTGCTGCTCGCCATCAGCCTCACGGGCGGTCAGGCCCTCGCCTCCAGCATCGAGCCCGTGCCCGATCAGGAGCTCGAGGAGGTGCCCCTCACGGATTCCGAGGCGCAGCCGGTGACGGTGGACCTGGCGTTCCGGGACGCGGAGCCCTCGAAGGAGCAGTCCATGGAGGAGGAGTTCCTTCCGGATCTGCCCGTGCTGCTGGACGGCAAGCTGTACTCGGCCGAGGAGCTGGAGAAGGCGGGCATCCAGCTGCCGCACTACGTGCTCGACTCGAACGCCGCCGAGCAGAACATCCTCCTGGGCTTCCGCGACGCGGCGTCGCTGAAGGTGTACCTGGAGAGGACGGGGCAGATGCCCTCGAGCGAGCCGCAGGCCGCCGCCGCGCTGCCGTGCTGGTTCCGGCCGCCCGCCTACTTCTTCGATGGCACCTACTACACGGGCAGGTACTTCTCGGTGCGCCCGGGCTTCGGGTACGCCAACCTGGGCATCTGGGACAACCGCATCTCCTCCATCCGGGGCACCCGGTGCGGCCGCTGGACGCTGCTCACCGAGCTCCCCTACTTCCAGGGCCGCCGGCTGTGGCTCGGCGCCAGCTGGGCCGTCCCCAACCTGAGCAGCTACCGCATGTACCCGTACTTCTGGCCCTTCCGCCAGACGTGGAACAACCGCGCCTCGTCCGTGATGGTGTTCTGGTAGGCCGGACGCGGGAGAACCCCGGGCTCCAGGTGTGAGCCCGGGGAGTGTGGCTCACGGCTGCCGGGTGAAGACACAGCCCGGCACCTCGCCCTCCGGGAGCGGGCAGGACGCGGTGCCCCCATCGGGCGTGGAGTACGTCCTCGGATAGCCGGTGTACGCGGTGCGCAGCGTGTAGTTCGCCTGCCCGTAGTCCATGCGGTCCACGGCGCTCACGAACACGTGGATGGAGCCCCCCCGGAGGAAGCGCGGCTCGAGGCAGGCGCAGGCCTGGGGCCGCACCGTCACCCGCGTGACGCCGTCCCCGCGTTCGAGCGAATACAGCGGCTGGAGCTCACCGGCACCGCCCGCCGGCGAGTACCAGGCGCGCATCGGCGCCCCGCTGTAGGCGAGCGTCAGGGGGGCGCCAGCACTGCCCGTGGACACGGGGGTGCAGACGCCACTCGCGTCCAACCGGTCCCCATCACAGAAGGACAGGGCCAGCGAGAGGCCATGGGGCACGCCCCCATCGGGCAGGTCCGCCACCTCCCACTGCAGCTCCCAGGTGCGGTCCAGGGGCGTGGGGAGAGGGGGCAGGATGAAGGAGAAGCTGTCCACGTCGGTGGGCACGGCGTCGTAGTCCCGAGGGCCCCGCACGCCCTGCCCCTTCGAGGGCTCATGTCCGACGAGCCCGCCCAGGCCGTGGGAGAGGGAACCGCGCACCTCGTACTCGGCCCCCCTGGGCGGCGCGGGGAAGGCCGTGCCGGCATCATCGCTGGCCAGCATCTTCGGCTCGGGGGTCTCCGTCACTCCGCCCTTCTTCCGGGAGGTCTCGTCCGGGTCGTCCAGCCACTCCACCTCCAGGCGGTAATCCCTGTCATCCGCCCAATGGGAGCCCTCGTCCTGGACGAGGAAGAAGTAGCTCACCGAGGCGCCGTGTGGCGGCACGGGCAACACGCCCTCGAGGTTGCGCAGGTGGGGGAAGGCCTCGGACTCGTCGCGCGAGGAGTGCAGGCACAGCGGCGTGCCCTGGCCACACCAGCCATCCACCCGGGACGTCACCTCCGGGTCCGTCCCGTAACCGTTGCCCTTGGGGCACACGTCCGCCTTCGTGACGCAGTCATGGGCCGAGGAGCCCTGCACCTCCGAGAGGACGCGCACCAGCCGGTGCGGAGCCCCTGGCAGCGGAGGGAAGCGGCCTCCCGTGGACAGGGGCACCAGACGGTAGTGCAGCACGGTGTGCACGGTGCTCGAAGGCAACCGCACCGCGTACCAGTCCTTGTCCTGCACCGAGCCCAGGCGCCCCGTGAAGGATGCCGATGCCGGTGGAGCCTTTCCCTCGAAGCTCACGGGACGGGCCCGCGCCAGCTCGTCGTTGTCGGTGGGAGACTCCTGGACGTCCGCCTCGTCCAGCACCTTCACGTCCACCGTGTATTGCAGGCGGAGGTCTCCGGGAGGCGGCCCGCTGGAGGTGCCGCCGTTCCAGGCCCGCACCAGCACCTGCCACCGTCCCGCCACGGGGGCCCGGCGCGCCGTGGCCAGGTCCGCGGCCACCGTGGGGGAGTCCACGTGGGCCTCGTCCTCCACGGTGCCGTCCGGGCGCAGCAGTTGGTACGACAGGAGGGAGGCCGAAGGAGGAGCGAGGCCCGGCGCCGTCACCCGCGCGTAGACGATCTTCCCGGCCGGCACGTCGAAGGCGAAGCGGTCCACGTCTCCGTCGGTGGCCAGGAAGCCGGAGGCACTCCCCACGGCGGCGCCCTCCTGATTCGTCAGCGGCACGGACGTGGCCATGTCCGCGGTGTCATTGGGCTCGTGGGCGTCCGGGTTCTCCAGCACCTCCACCCTGAGCGAGTACGGGTTGCGCACGTCGTAGCCGGGCTGGCTGGGATTGGCGGGCGTGTCACTGAGTTGGAGGAGCAGCCTCGCGCCCGGCTCGGAGAAGGGCAGGAGGAACTCGACGGGATGGGGCTCGCCCTCGCCGTGCGCGTCCACCCGGCGCGGCGCCAGCTCGCCGCCGTCCTCGTGCAGCAGACGGACGGACAGGCTCACCGGAGTACTGGACACACCATAGCTGGCGGTGACGCGCAGCACCGAGCGGGGCCCCAGGTCCGAGGGCATCCGCACGCTGTAATAATCAGTGTCGTGCTCGAAGGAGAGATAGCGATCCTTCAGGGGCACACCGGGCGTGAGCTGGCATTCGCGCGAGCGCAACGCCTCTTCCTGGGTGTTGCAGAGGTCCGCGGGGCCTTGCGGGGGACAGGCGGTGAGGACGAGCAGCACGAGCGGCAGCAGTCGAGCGGGAGTGTGCATGCGGAGCGCGGGGGGCAGGTGTGAACGGAGCGCATGCTACGGCTTCGAACGTCACCTGGGGTGGCGGACCGCATCGAGCTGTCACAGCCGGGAGTGAACCCGGGAAGCGGGGGTTGAGTTATACATCGTGCTTGGAATTTGGAGCCGAGTTGCCAGGAATTGGCCCCGCCGAGGGCCCTGGTCCCGGGCACTGCCCTTACGCGCTCCCCTCCCCGGCCCCGCTCCTGCGCCCATTGGCACCACTCTTGTCGGGAGCCGTCCCCGGCCCTCTGCCGCCCCGGCGCCGGCGCCGCCGCTTCATCGGGGCGCGCCCGGACTGGCCTCCGAGCTCTCGCAGCACCCGCGCGCGAACACCGCTCTCCAGCTTCAACTCCTGCAGCAGCGCGTGCACCTGCTGGGTCCCGTTCGGGTGGCGCAACGCCTCGCCGAGCCGCTCGGCGATGTCGATCCGCAGCGCCACGGAACCGAGCACCTCATAGCCGAAGGCCCGCGCATTCCTGCCGCCCAGGTCCGCCGCCTCGAGCACCGGCTCGCGTGGAACGCCCTGGGGTGCCGGACTCCGCTGGTACAGCGCCGTCAGCAGGCAGCGCCGCTCGAGCGCATGCGGCGCGAGCGCCTCGGTGACGTAGAGGAAACGCTGCCCCTGGCGGACCCCCAGCGCCCTCAAGCGCTCGCGTGACTCCTCATCCAGCATCCGCCACTGCTCTCGCGCCGCCTCCTGGGACGTCACCCCCAGCCCCTCGGCCAGACAGTAGGCGAGGCCCCGCATCGCCGCGGAACGGCCCGAGCCGGTGAGGGCCTCGGCGGGAAAACCCCCCATCGCCTCGGTGACCAGGTCCCGGGACAAGGCCACCAGCCGGCGCTCGAGCAGCCGCCGCGCGCCTCCCGTCCAGACCTCCGGCTCCGCGAGCGCGATCTGCGGGGTGCGCCGGTCCTTCCCGGGCACCAGACGGGCCAGCGGCTGCCCCTCGAACGAGATGCTCCCCGACGCCTCCACCTCGAAGGCGTCATGCGTCGCGTCCACCACCCGCTGGACGAACTGCTCCTCCGTCATCGCCCCGCCGTCGGCACCCGGTACCTCGCCCAGCAGCTGCCCCAACTTCGCGAAGGGGCTGTCCGACTCGGAAGCGGGGCGTGCGGCGGCCCTCACGAACCGGCGTGCACTCCTGCGCGCCGCCCGCTGCACGAAGCGCTCCACCAGCCGCTCATGCAGGGCATCACCCAACGCGTCCTCGATGCGGCGGGTGCGCTCCTGCCAGTGCTCGGCGTCGTGCAGCCAGCTCGACCGATGGCTGATGTACGTCCAGATGCGGATGGCCGCCAACCGGTCCATCAGCGTGTGGATGTCTCCGGAGACATCGTCGAGCGGCGACACCTGCTTGGACAGCCAGGATTGCTCCAGCTTTCCGTCCCCGTCCGAGAGCTGGAGGAAGGTCTCTCGCAACAGCGCGACGTGCTGCCCGAAGAGCCCCTTGCGGAAATCCGGAATCTGGCAGACCTGCCACAGCAGCTCGACCGTGGCCCGGTCGGTGGCGATGTCTCGAATGGCGGGAACGTTCGAGAGTTCCTTGAGCGCATCGAAGTCGTCCGCGCGCTCCACGCGGATGAAGCCATGGTGGTTCGGAGCCCGCGACAGCGAATCCAGCAGGGACTCCGGGCTCGAGAAATCGAGCGAGGCATTGCGCCAGATGAGACGGCGCACGGCTGGAAACCGGTGGGACTCGATGGCGGAGATCACCCGCGGAGGCAGCTCGGACAGGGAGTTCAGGGTTCCGAACGTCCCGTCATTCAAGTGGCGTCCCGCGCGGCCGGCGATCTGCGCCAGCTCGTCCGGGAAGAGCTCCCGCTGCTCGGCGCCGTCGTACTTGGAGAGCGCCGCGAAGGCCACGTGGTGGAGGTCCAGGTTCAACCCCATGCCAATGGCATCCGTGGCCACGAGGTACTGGACCTCGCCAGACTGGTACATCGCCACCTGGGCGTTGCGCGTACGCGGGGAGAGCGCGCCCAGCACCACGGCCACCCCACCCCGCAGACGGCGCAGGGCCTCGGCGAGCTCATACACACGGTCCGCGGAGAACGCGACCACGGCCGAGCGCGGAGGCAGGCTCTTCAGCGAGCGCGTCCCGGCGTAGCGCAGTTGGGACAGGCGGGTGGCGCGCTTCACCGACGCATGGGGGATGAGCGCCTGGACCATGGGCCGCATCGTGTCCGCGCCGAGGAACCACGTCTCCCGGCGCCCCCGCGCATGCAGCAGCCGATCCGTGAAGACGTGCCCGCGTTCCCGGTGGGCGGCGAGCTGGATCTCATCCACGGCGAGGAAGTCCACCTGCCGATCGGTGGGCATCGCCTCGACGGTGCAGATCCAATAGTCCGGGCGGGGAGGCAGGCGCTTCTCCTCGCCGGTCATCAGGGCGACCCGTCCCTCGCCCACGCGAGCGGTCACCCGGTCGTAGACCTCCCGGGCGAGCAGGCGCAGCGGCAGACCCATCATGCCCGTGTCGTGCTCGAGCATGCGCTCGATGGCGCGGTGCGTCTTCCCCGTATTCGTGGGCCCCAGCTCCGCCACGACGACGGAAGACCGGCTGGAGGGGCTGGAGTTCATTGGCGAAGTCTAACCCCGAACAGGGTCCTCCGCCTGGGTCACATGAGGGCCGGGCCCCCCGGGGGTTCAGGGGGACAGGCGGCGCCGCAGCTCCCCGAGTGCCCGCTCGCCAGCGGCCGTGGCGGCCAGCAGGTCCGTGACGGCGTCACGGGGGAGCGTGAAGTGATGCAACAGCGCCCCGATTTCTCGCGCTCAGAGATAGGGCTGGGAGCTCACCGGATAGCCGTAGGTGCCCTGCAGGTAGCTCTGGACCCAGGGGCTGACCGGCCACCTCCAGGTGTAGCGGAAGAGGTCATGGAGGTTGACTCCGGCGGCCTCGCTGGCGGCGAGGACGAAGTTGTCCACGGCGTCCTGGGTGGTGGCCGCGTCCGTGGCGGCGCCCACCCTCCTCCACAGCCGGTTGATGAAGTCCGAGCCGTGGACGCGGTGCAGGCGCAGGACGAACGACGCGAAGAAGTCCGTACCGCCCAGGCCATGATTGTTGGGCGGAGCCTGCCCGGCCCTCAACGTGTTGCTCCACGTCAGGCCCGGGTTGAAGCGATAGGCGTCCACCAGCCCCTGCACGGCCAAACGGAACGTGTGGAAGGGGTACCCGTTGATGGGGGCGCCACTCGCGCTCACCCCCGCATGGTCCATGGCCAGGAAGCGCATCGCCACCGCATAACCCGTGGTGATGGAGCCCGTGTTGTCCGTCCCCACGTACTCAATCTTGCTCCCGTAGAACCAGAAGTTGCGCCCCAGCTCATAGAAGGGCGTCTGCTCGTACTGGTTGGAGTAGAAAGCCGCGTTGCAGATGGTGCTGAAGGTGGATTGCAGGAACTCGACTCCCGTGTGGCCAAAGAAGCCACAGGCGCTGCCGCCAGCGCCACACCCGGTGTACACGCCCGAGGGCATCGCGGCCAGGCTGTTCAAGCCCTGGTAGAGGAAGTGAGGGGTGGGGGCCCGGCCCGTCGCGTTCAGGTAGAAGTCGTAGCCGCCGTCGATCGCATCGATGATGTTCATCAAGGTGCTCGCCGGGCAAGTCGTCGTGTCCGGTGTCCTCAGCGCCACCGAGCGTCCCTTCCAGGCATACAGACTGTAGGAATTGCCAATGAAGCTCGTGTAGGGCGCCCGGAGCACGCAAAACCACGAGTAGGGATTGTTGAAGTCCAGGAAGGAGGCGGAGTCTCCGTCCACGTGCTGCTGCCGGCAGGCCGCGTCCAGGCTCATGTTGTAGTCAACACCATTCAGCCGGCACTTCCAGCCGTACGCGTTGAACTGCACCAGCACCTCGTAGGCACTGGAGCCATGGGTTTGCTGGCAGTAGGCATTGAGATTGATGCTAGGCAGCGCCATGGCGGACGCGCGCTCCGGCAACAACACAATGCATACCGCCACCATGAGCAGCACGGCCAGTGGGGCCCGGCGGCCATGCCCCGCGAACGGACGTCGACCCTGCATGGTTTCGCTTCTGCGACGCACGTGCGCCGGTGACCGCGCCGGGGTGGCCTTTGCGGTGAGTGTGTTTTTCTTCACTCATGGCAGATACGCTACTGTCCGGTCCAGGTCAATACGACTCCGTATTCCAGGAATTCCCAGTGGGCCGCCGGTCATCAGCACCCCCGCCGAGGCCTGGGTGAGCACGCGAGTCAGCGGGGTGGGGGCTCCTGCCCGAGCAAACGATGGAGGGCTTCGTTCAGCTGGGCCCAAAGAGGTCAGGACGGCTACGGCCACAGCTCCAGCCACTCGGCGTACAGCTGCGCGTCTCTTCCCACGCACTCATGCGGATCCGTCACGCACAGGCCGGTGGAGCTGATGACGAGCTTCCACTGTGCGTTCATCCGCTCCGGCGCCCAGTGGGCGATGGCGGCCTCCTCGCAGGCGTCCCGGTTCTCCTGCGTACCGGCCTGCCCGCGGGCGATGAGGCCCCGGTAGCGATCGGCGCCTGGAGCGGTGGCCAGCGGAGGCAGCGTCCAGCTCGCCCAGGCGCCGTTCGTGCCCATCGCGTCACAGGGCGAGGCCAGCGTCACCACCCGTCGCACGGCGTAGTCCCTGCCAATCACCCCCGCGTGGCCTCCGCCCTGGGATTGGCCCGAGACGATGATCTTCGCCGGGTCGAGGACACAGTCCGTGGTGCAGGCCGGCTGGGTGAAGTAGCTGCCCCAGTTGCCCGCCGGGTCCACCGTGTCGCGCAGGTACAGCAGCAGCGCCTTGAGCCGGGGCAGGATGGCATCCGCCTTGTCCATGGACGTCACCGCGCTGCCCGGCTGCACGCTCCCGGAGATGAGGGTGCGCCGCGTGGCCAGGAAGCAGGCATCACTGTCGGAGCAGAGGGAGCGGACGGAGGGCTGATTCTGGTACGACAGGCCAATCATCCGGTAGCCCTTGGAGACGGCGCTCGCGTACAGGGTGTGGTCCCTGTCCGCGTACGCGGTGCTCAGGATGTCCGCCGGCTGGCTGCCCGTGCCGGGCAGGTAGACGATGAGCTCCGCTCTGGACGGGCTGGTGGGGCGCACGACGACGTGCGGCGCGGGGGAGTTGCCCGAGCCGGCGGTCCCTGCCTCCGCCGGGGTGACGAACCCGCAGAGCGCACCGCTCGGCCCGGCGCAGCTGCTCACCTGCTGCATCACCCTGCCCCGCGGCTCCGGCGTGGGCACCTGCTCCGCACCGCACCCCAGGCTCAACCACAACCCCAGCATCCCCGGGGCCCACCCCGGACTCCACGTCTTCAGGCTCTTCATCTCGAGTACTCCTGTTGGCGCGCAATATGGGGGGATGCGCGAACCGGGTTCAACCCGGACCGGCGTGGAAGCGATGGATACGAAAGACCCGGCGCCGCGGAGGGCGCGCCGGGCCTCGGGAGGGCGCTATGCGGCCAGGCTCCGCTCAGAACGCGCAGGAGGTACCACCGCCCCACCACACCGTGTGCTTGTAGAAGTTATTGACGAAGAAGTTCGGATCCATCCACTGAATCTGGTAGCACTCCTGCCACTTGTTGTAGGGAGCCGTGGTGCCGTTGGGCACGCGCATGGTGGCACCCGGCTTGACGACATACGTGGCCTTGCCAACGTTCTGGTTCTCGTTGACATTGTGATACCATTGGGCCCTGGCCTGCGAAGTGTCACCCTGATCGTTGATCATCACGTCGCTGGTGGTGTAGCTCCAGGACATGCTGGCGTTGACAGAGGCACCATCGTAGCCGGCGCTGGTGCCAACCGAGACGCCCACCGAGGTACTCCCCTGCGTGGTGGTGGGGTCGCGGTCGCTGACGAAGTAGTTGAGACCGTTGTACCTGCCCCAGACCTTCTGCCACATGTCCGCGGTGCGCCAGTCATTGCCCCAGGCCTGCTTGCCGGGCACGGACTCATGCCGGAACTCGATGTTCCACCAGTCGTAGGTGGTGGAGCCGTCGTTGCTGAGCTTGTAGAACAAGGTGAAGATGTTCTGCTTGCCGTGCGGGTTCAGGTCATAGAACGTGGACCGCTGAAGGACCAGGGTCCAGCCGGCGGCGAGGGTGTTCACGTCCTGCGCGCCCGCCTCGTCCTCCTTCAGGCGCTCGGCGGCCCACTCATAGGCAAGCCTGGCAGCGGTGGCCATGTTCTTCTCGCCGATCTGGAAGACCTGCTGCACGCCCCGGCGGTCAATGAAGAGGCCGTAGGCACTCTCGGACTCCTCGACGCCATGGGAGTCAATCGAGCGCAACGGCTGGTCGAACTGGGCGTCGACCAGACCCCTGGCGATGGACGTATCCCCGAACACCACCACGGGGTTGCCGGCGCGAACCTCCTTGAACAGCGCCTCCCGGTCGACCACGCTGGTGCGCGCGTGCGCCATGACGATGTAGCGCTCACCCGACGCCCGGCTCTCC